>CADBUD010000042.1 GCA_902797785.1 uncultured Lachnospiraceae bacterium | reverse complement strand
GGATTATGAAAAGAAGATTCTGGTCATGCATACAAGGCCATTAAAAATAGATACGCCAAATTGTATTTCCATCCTGGAGCTTTAGATATGATGCAGTAAATGCGTCAGGAGGAGGAAAGTTGAAAATCATCAGGAGCTGTTGATAAGAAAGAGGACAGCTCCTGATTTTGCATGACAACGAGCCAAGGTGTCTGACTCGTGCATGCACGAAAGGAAGACACTTTGGCGACGGTAGAACACCGAAAGACGAAGGCTTGAGGTTGGCAACAGCGTTGTCAGCGAGTAGGGGGAGAATGCTCCTACTCGATGGCATGATATATGTTTACAGGGAAGTCTGGAAGAATGCTTTGATCCGGTCCATCCGTGAAGTCATGGATGACAAAAGCATATCTGCTATAGCAATGGCAGCCATGGATTCTACAACGACAACAGCACGTGGGACAATGACAGGATCATGTCGGCCTTTGATTGCCAGATCGACATTTTCATGCTGACGATTTACCGTTTTTTGGATTTGGGAGATGGAAGGGGTCGGCTTGATAGCAGCCCGGAAGATGATGGGGCTTCCATCAGAAATTCCACCTAAAATGCCGCCGGCATGATTGGTTTCTTTTTTGATCTGTCCGTCCGATTCGGCGAAGAACACATCATTATTTTCACTTCCTTTCGCTTTAGCAGCTAAAAATCCATCACCGATTTCAAAGCCCTTGACCGCCCCGATGGAGCAGATTGCCTTAGCAAGGTTTGCGCTGCACTTTTCAAAGACAGGGTCTCCGATTCCGACAGGAAGGTGTTCTACGACACATTCGATGATTCCACCACTGGAATCCTGATTAGAGATACATTTCTCTAAGTATTGCTCTGCTTTTTTTGCATATTCCTGATTGGGCATACAGAGGTGGTTTTGTGAAATCTCATCCCAATGGATTTCTTTCTCAGGAATCGAAACCGGTCCGATGGCTCTGGTATAGCAGCGGAGAGAAATGCCGAGCTCCTGCAGAAGCTTTGATGCGACAGCACCTGCCGCGACACGCCCGATGGTTTCACGACCGGAAGAACGACCACCGCCACGGTAATCCCGAAAACCGTATTTTTCATCAAAGGTATAGTCGGCATGTCCCGGACGATAGCATTCTGCAATCGCATGATAATCGCGGGAACGTTGATCCTTGTTAAAAACGATCATGGAAATCGGGGTGCCGGTTGTCTGGCCTTCAAAGACGCCGGAAAGAATGCTGACCATATCTTCTTCCTGACGCTGTGTTGTAAATTTGGACTGGCCGGGCTTGCGGCGGTCAAGAAAGGCTTGAACCTCTTTCTCTGAAAGGGATAAGCCGGCCGGGCAGCCGTCTACGGTTACGCCTAGTGCCGCTCCGTGGGATTCGCCCCAGGTAGAGATGCTGAATATTTTTCCGTAAATTGATGATGACATAAATGTGCCTCCTGATTCTTGAATCTCTCATTTTCTGTTACTATTCACAGCTCTGCTGTTCATAGCAACTATTTTCTTCTGATAGTTCATTATATCAGATTGATTTCTTTGGAACAAGCCTGTTCTATTTTTTCCTTGCTTTTCTGAGGGTTTTGATTTATAGTATAGAAGAGATGGTCAAAGAGGGCAGCATACGTTTGCAAAATGCCACAAAAATTGGCAGAATTACAAAAATGGCAAGAATGGGAGGGTTTTTATGCCGGAAAATAAACGCAAATCAAAACGATTGGAGTTAAATGTCAACATAGCACTGGATCGCATCGATAATGATGTATCCGATTCCGTTTCCGTACAGATGATTCCTGTCCGGGTTCTGGATCTTTCTAAGGATGGAATCGGATTTATTACGAATCGTCAGCTGGATATGGATTCTTTTTATAATACAGAGATTGAAATCTGGACGAAGGAACATATTAAAACGGTGATTAAAATCATCCGGGTTCAAAAGATTGATGCAAATATCTATCGATATGGAGGAATCTTTTTGGGACTGTCTGATTCTGACAGGTTCAAGATTGAAGTTTACCAGATTGTTGATGAAAACGAAAATGGTGAGATAGAAGAAGAGATATAAGAAAAAGTTTCAAAGAAAAAAGTCTGGAGTTGCGGATGCTCCAGACTTTTTCTTTTTGTTCGCCAGCAAGAAATGCTGTCGCTTTCTTAATGGATAATACCTGTTAACGAAAACGACGGCTGGATTTCGCTGACAGGATAAAATGAAGCGCATGGAATCAGTCTTCGAAAGAAAAGCCGGATAACAGACCGGCCAGACTCGTAGAGGCAGCCTCTGTTTCATGATACTCATAGACCTCCGGGAGCTCTTCTGCTTCTACCGGGAGTTCTTCTAATTCTTTTCGACTAAGGCTGATTTTACCATTATCGGTGGAAATTACCTTGACCTGAATCGCATCGCCTTCTTTTAAGACTTCTTTTGGAGATTTTAAGCGGCGATGACTGATCTGGGAAATGTGAAGAAGACCGGACAGTCCATCCCCCAGTTGGATAAAGGCACCATATTTTGTAATGGTTTCGACAGTTCCATTTAGAATTGTACCGGGAACAATCATGGAAATCCGACGGGACAGTTCTTCCTTGGCCCGCTCTTTGGCAACGACCTTTGCGGAAAGAACCAGCTTTTTTTCAGATTCATTTACAGTGATGACTCTGGCATCTACTTTTTTGTGAAGCCAGTCATTAAGATCTTCGACATATTCGAGGGAGAGCTGCGAAGCAGGAAGGAAGCCGCGGATTCCTTCTACATAGGCAATCACGCCGCCATTTACAATGCCGCTGATTTTTACGGTCAGAATGGTTTCTTCCTTCTTGTATTTTTCAAGCTTTTCCCAGGAAAGAAGGTTTTCTGCTTCTTTTTTGGAAAGAAGGATGCTGCCGTCTTTAGAATCCATGGACAGAATGACCGCGGTAATAGGATCTCCGATGCGGATCTCATCAAAAAAAGAGAAACCGGGATCGTTGCTCAAATCCGAGGTTTTGATGATGCCCTGGGTATAATAGTTTAAATCTACCGTGACATAGTCCTCATCAAGGTCGATTACCGTACCGGTGATAATATCCCCGGCCTCCAGTTTGCGAAAGCTGTGCTCCAACATGGATTTATAATCGTCCATGCTTTCTGTTTTTGTGTTTGTTTCTACTTCAGACATATGATTTCCTCCATTTCATCATAGTACTATTACTTCGGAATGCTTTAATTCGTTTCCTATATTTTACTATATAACAGGGGAAAAGTAAACTGTTATACGCAGGTTACCCACTTGAAAAGAGCCACGGTCTATGATATGATTCAATAGTATGAAAGATAGAAAGAAGGAATGAACATGAAAACTCTCACTGACCTGCTTCAAAACCTCTCTTATGAAAAAAAACAGGGTTCGTTGGAAAAAGAGATTACCCGGTTAATCTATGACTCCAGAAAAGCGGTTCCGGGCTGTCTGTTCGTTGCGCTCAAAGGAGCGGAAACAGATGGACATCAATATCTTTATGATGTGATAAAAAAAGGCGCTGCGGCAGTTATTGTAGAAGATCTGCCGTCGAATCTTCTGCAAAGTGATGTGACTGTCATTCGGGTGGAGAACAGCCGTTACGCCCTGGCATGCCTTTCCGCGGCGTGGTTTTCCCATCCGGCAAAAGAGCTGACGGTAATCGGCGTTACCGGAACCAAAGGAAAAACAACGACGACCTACATGGTTCAAAATATTTTAGAGCTTGCAGGACATCGCACGGGGCTGATCGGAACGATTGAAACCATCATTGGAGAGGAGCGGATTCCTTCGGCCAATACGACGCCGGAGTCCTATGTGATCCAGGAAAGCTTCCGGAAAATGGTAGAGGCAGGATGTGACAGTGTCGTAATGGAGGTTTCCTCCCAGGGACTGATGCTTCACCGGACTGCCGGATTTCTCTTTGATTATGGAATTTTTACCAATCTTGAGCCAGATCATATCGGTCCAAATGAACACAAGGATTTTGCGGATTATCTTCATTGTAAATCCCTTTTGTTCCGCCAGTGCAAGGTAGGTATATTCAATTGTGATGATGAACATTTTAAGGAAATTTTAGAGGGGCATACCTGTGAGGTGGAGACCTTTGGATTTTCTCAGGAGGCGGATCTTAGGGCAGAGCAGATGGAGCTGGTAAAGGAAAACGGATATCTGGGCGTGTCCTATCATTTGACGGGAAAGATGGATATGGATGTGACCATCGATATTCCGGGGCGCTTTAGTGTCTATAATTCCCTGACCGCGATTGCAATCTGCCGTCATTTTGATGTTCCGAAAGAGCGGATGAAGGAGGCTCTTTTAAAGGTCAGGGTAAAGGGGAGAATCGAAATGGTGAAGGTGTCAGATGATTTTACCCTGATGATTGACTATGCCCACAATGCCATGAGCTTAAAGAGCCTTTTGATGACCTTAAAGGAATATCATCCTAAAAGGCTGGTCTGCTTATTTGGATGTGGGGGAAAACGCGCGAAATCCCGGCGCTATGAGATGGGAGAGGTCTCCGGAAATCTTGCAGATCTGACCATCATTACCTCGGATAATCCGCGGACAGAAGAACCACAGGCGATTATCGATGATATCAAAAAAGGGATACAAAAAACTTCCGGAAAATATATCGAGATTTGTGACAGAAAGGAAGCCATTGCATATGCGATTTCTCATGGAGAGCCAGGGGATGTCATTGTACTTGCCGGAAAAGGACATGAGGACTACCAGGAAATCAACGGGGTGAAATATCCAATGGATGAGCGGGTGATCATTCAGGAGATTTTAGAAGAGCAGCGCAGTCAGAATTGACTTTGGAGCAGCATGAAAATGGATTATAAATATGCTAATGTGATTATTGATATCTCTACCGAAAAGCTGGATCGGACCTTTCAGTACAAGATTCCGGATCATTTAAAAGGAACCCTTACCACAGGAATGCAGGTAGATGTGCCATTTGGAAAGGGCAGCACCGTGCGTAAGGGACGGATTTTAGAACTGACCAATAAAAATGATTGGCCACCGGAAAAGCTTAAGGAAATTTTATCTGTGGATACTTCGATCCTTGGGATTCAGGATCAGCTCTTAGAGCTGGCTCGTTGGATTCATCGCAATTATGGGGGGACGATGGCACAAGCAATCAGGACGGTGCTTCCCGTGAAAAAAAAGGTAGAGGAAAAGCAGAAGAGATATGTTGTGAGCAAGCTTCTTCCCTCAGATGGGACGGCTTTATTAAAGACAATGGAACAGAAGAACCAGACGGCAAGGGCAAGGCTGATGCGCGGATTGCTTGAGGCACCGGTGATTCCTTATGAAATCGTGACCGGAAAGCTCTTCGTCACTCCGGCGGTTCTTCGCTGGTTCGTAGAGCGGGGATATATTGAGATTCTTTCCGAACAGGAATACCGGACGCCGATTGCCGTTCCCAGTCAAAGGGGCGATTCTGTGATATTGAATCAAGAGCAGGCAAAAGCGGTAGAAAAAATCAAATGCGATCTGGCAGAAGGAAAACGTCCGGTCTATTTGTTAAAGGGAGTTACAGGAAGCGGAAAGACTGAGGTCTACATGGAGCTGATCGCAGAAGAAATCAAAAAAGGGAAGCAAAGCATAGTGCTGATTCCGGAAATCTCCCTGACCTATCAAACACTGCTTCGTTTCTGCCAGCGGTTCAATGACCGGGTTTCTGTGTTAAATTCCAGGATGTCGGCAGGAGAACGGTACGATCAGTTTCTGCGGGTCGAGAGAGGAGAAGTAGATGTGATCATTGGGCCACGCTCAGCCCTGTTTGTTCCGTTTCAAAATCTGGGACTCATCATTTTAGATGAGGAGCATGAGGGAAGTTATAAAAACGAAAAAACACCTTGCTATCATGCGAGAGAGGTGGCTATTGAGCGCGCTAGATCATGTGGAGCCTATGTGGTCTTAGGCTCCGCCACACCTTCGGTGGAAAGCTACTATCGTACCCGGACAGGGGAATATACGCTGCTTCAATTAAAGAACCGGGCAGGACAAAGTCTGCTTCCTCTTGTTGAAACAGTCGATCTAAGGAAAGAGTTCCAGGAAGGAAATTCCTCTATGTTCAGCCGAAGGTTAAAGTTTTTGATTCAGGATCGGCTAGACAAAAAAGAGCAGATCGTACTGTTCCTTAACCGCAGAGGATATATTTCTAATGTGACCTGCCGTTCCTGCGGGAAGCCGCTCATGTGCCCACATTGTGACGTAGCATTGACGTCTCACAAGAATGGGAAAATGATCTGTCATTACTGCGGTTATCAGACGCCGGCAATTCGAAGCTGTCCGGCTTGCGGATCAAGATATATCGGAGGATTTAAACTGGGAACGCAGAAGGTGGAAGAGAGCATCCGACAGATTTTTCCGGGAATCAGGACACTCCGTATGGATTATGATACTACCCGGAAAAAGGGAGAACAGGAAAAGATTCTTTCCGAATTTCAAAAGGGAATGGCAGATGTCCTGATCGGAACCCAGATGATCATCAAAGGACATGATTTTAAACGGGTGACTCTGGCAGGCATTCTTTTGGCAGATGTTTCCCTGCACTCCGGCGATTACCGGAGTGCAGAAAAGACTTTTCAGATTTTGGTACAGGCAGCGGGACGGGCCGGACGGGGAGAACGTCCGGGTCAGGTAATCATTCAGACCTATCAGCCGGATCATTATAGTATCACAGCTTCCAAAAAACAGGATTACGAAGCCTTTTATGAACAGGAAATCCAGTTTCGAAGGGCACTGGGCTATCCGCCGGCGGAGCAGCTTTTGATGGTGCTGGTCTCATCCGCCAGCAAAGAAAAAAGTGAGATCTATGCCGGTTTTTTGATGAAGCGGGCGGAAGCAAAGCACCGGGGAGAGTGTATCTTTTTAGGACCTTCTCCGGCATATGTGGCAAAAGTGGATGATATCTATAAAACCGTATTCTATATCAAGTCAGGGGAACACGAAAAAATCGTTGAGATAAAAGATGAAATGGAGCAGATCATTCGGGAGGAAGAAGAAATCAGAGCCAGCTGTAATATTCAGTTTGATTTTAATCCGATGAATCTGTTATAATAAAAATATTGTTTTTTATCATGGTGACAATATCCGTTCAGCGAAAGAAGGATGCACAGTTCCTGAGTATCGTGCCAGAATCATAAAGGAAAATCTATTAGGATATGCGAGGAGGAAAAAACATGGCGTTAAGAAAAGTACGCATTATGGGAGATCCCATACTTACGAAAAAATGTCGTCCGGTCAAGGAAATGACAGAGCGAATCAAAGAATTGATCGATGATATGTTTGAAACAATGTATCAGGAGGAAGGAGTCGGTCTGGCAGCGCCGCAGGTAGGCGTGTTAAAGCAGATTGTTGTCATTGATATTGGAGAAAATCCGGTCGTATTGATCAATCCGGAAATAATCGAGACCTCGGGGGAACAGACCGGACAGGAAGGATGCCTTAGTCTGCCGGGAAAATATGGAATCGTAACCAGACCGAATTATGTAAAGGTACGGGCATTAGATGAAGACATGCAGGAATTTGAACTGGAAGGAACCGAGCTGTTAGCCAGAGCTATTTGTCATGAATGTGAGCATCTGGAAGGAAAAATGTATGTTGATAAAATCATAGGCGAATTGCAGGATGTTCAAGAAGAGCAGGATGATCAAGAATAGGAAAGATAGGAGAATAAAATGAAAGTAATTTTTATGGGAACTCCGGACTTTGCTGTTCCAGTCTTAGAACAGCTTCAGGAAGCCGGTCATGAAGTGGTGTTGGTGGTCACACAGCCGGATAAACCAAAAGGACGTGGGAAAAGCCTATGCTTTTCGCCAGTAAAGGAAAAAGCGCTCGCCAATCATCTTCCGGTGTATCAGCCGGAGTCTTTAAAGGAAGAGGAGGCACTTCAGACATTGATGCAGTATCCAGCGGATATCATTGTCGTAGTGGCGTTCGGACAGATCCTTCCAAAAAGCATTTTAGAGCTGCCTAAATACGGCTGTATCAATGTCCATGCTTCCCTTCTGCCAAAATATCGGGGAGCAGCCCCGATTCAGTGGGCGGTGATCAATGGAGAGAAAGTTTCCGGAGTAACGACCATGCAGATGGATGCTGGTCTGGATACGGGAGATATTCTGCTGCAGGAAGCAATCACGCTGCAGGAAAAAGAAACAGCAGGATCCCTCTTTGAACGATTGAGCCTGGCAGGTGCCAAGCTCGCTGTCCAAACCCTGACCAAATTGGAGCAGGGGGACATCCGGCCTCAAAAACAAAAGGAAGAGGAGGCGACCCTGACAAGACAGATCAAAAAAGAGCTGGGGCGTCTAAATTTTTACAATACGGCAAAGGAACTGGAATGTCTGATCCGGGGATTAAATCCTTGGCCAAGCGCATATACGTATCTGAACGGAAAGACGTTTAAGATCTGGGAGGCAGAAGTGGTGGAAAAACCGAAAGAGGCAGCGCCTGGGACAATTTGTGTTCTTTCCAAAAAGGAATGTGTTGTTGCCTGCAAAGAGGATGCGCTGTCGTTAAAGACAGTTCAGCTGGAGGGAAAAAAGCGGATGGAAATCGAAGCATTTCTTCGCGGTTTCCCTTTGGAGAAAGGCGTGACATTGGGAGGATAAGGCAATGACAAATATCAGAGAACTTATCTTAGAGATTTTAATAGAAGTAACAAAAAACAATGCATATGAAAACCTGATCTTAAAGCAGGTTCTTGACCAATATCGCTTTTTATCCAAAAAAGACCGCAGCTTCATCAAACGGGTATGTGATGGTACCATTGAGCGGCGGATCGAAATTGATTATCTGCTGAACTGCTTTTCCAAGACACCGGTAGAAAAAATGGATACAGAGATTGCCAACATTCTTCGCAGCGCTGTATATCAGATTCTCTATATGGCGAGCGTACCGGATCGGGCAGCCTGCAATGAAGCGGTAGAGCTTACCAAAAAACGGTCTCAAAAGCGTTTGGCAGGTTTTGTAAACGGAGTGTTGAGAAATTTTATCAGAAACAAGGAGCATTTAAAGTATCCCAAAAAAGGAGAAAAGAATTATCTCTCCATCACCTATTCGATGCCGCAGTGGCTCGTGGATCAATTTACCGCATCTTATGGGGAGGAAAAGACAGAGCGGATACTGGAAGATTTTCTGTCTGAAAAGATGACCTGCATCCGTTGCAATACCGCAAAGATCACAACAGAAGAACTGGTACAGCAGTTAGAAGACGAAGGAGTCAGCGTATTCAAGGGTCCCTATGTGGAAGAATGCTTTTGGATCAATGGATACAATCTGCTTTCCGGGTTAAAGACCTTTCAAAAGGGATATTTTTACATTCAGGATGTCAGCTCCATGCTGACCGTAGAGCTGGCCGGAATCAAAGGCGGGGAAACGATTCTGGATGTTTGCGCAGCTCCCGGAGGAAAGAGCCTTCATGCGGCAGAAAAGCTGGTGAACCTAAACAAGGGAGGACGGGTGCTGTCCATGGACGTGAGCAGGGCGAAGCTTGACCTGCTAAGACAAAATTTGTCCCGCAGCGGGCTTGACAATATAGAAGTAGCATTGGCAGACGGCAGGGTATTTCAGGAGAAGTATGAAAATCTGGCAGATCTTTTGATTGCGGATCTTCCTTGCTCCGGTCTGGGAATGATTGGAAAAAAAGCTGATATCAAATACCGGATCACACCGCAGAGAATCGAAGAGCTGCTCCGCTTGCAGCGTGAGATTTTGTCGAATGTCATCCGGTATCTAAAGCCGGGCGGGATTCTTATGTACAGTACCTGTACCCTGAATCCGGCAGAAAACGAAGAAACTGTCGCTTGGATCCTGGATCATCTGCCGGTTGAGTCGCTTTCCATAGAAGAAGATCTTCCCAATTCCTTAAAGGGGACAACGGGTTCTAAGGGATATCTGACCCTGCTGCCAGGAGTCCAGAAAAGCGAGGGCTTTTTTATTGCAAAGTTTAGAAAAATAGGTACAAAAAATAACGCATAGGGAGAGGAATCATGCAGACGAAAAAGGATTTAAAGTCTATGACGATGGAGGAGCTTGGCGAGACAGTAAAAGCGTTGGGAGAGCCGGGCTACCGGGCAAAGCAGCTCTATGAGTGGATTCATAAAAAGCTGGCAGACCGTCCGGAGGAAATGACAAATCTTCCCAAGGGATTTTGGGACAAGCTAAAGGAAGACTATCGAATCATTTCCTTGGAGGCGGTCGAAATTTTGACCTCAAAAATCGATGGGACCAAAAAGTTTTTGTTTCGGCTGCCGGACGGAAACATTATTGAAAGTGTTTGGATGAAATACCGACACGGAAATTCGGTCTGCATTTCCTCCCAGGTCGGCTGCCGAATGGGCTGTGCGTTTTGTGCATCGACCATTGATGGAATGGAGCGAAATCTGCTTCCGGGAGAAATGCTCGATCAGGTCTATCAGATTCAAAAGCTGACGGGGGAGCGGGTCTCTCATGTCGTTGTCATGGGATCCGGGGAGCCGTTGGACAATTATGAAAATCTGCTCCGTTTTCTTTCGATTTTGACTGACGAGCAGGGATTATGCATCAGCCAGAGAAATCTGACAGTCTCCACCTGCGGGCTGGTACCCAAGATCCGGGAATTGGCCAAGGAGCGTCTTTCTTTGACCCTGGCCCTTTCTCTTCATGCGCCGAACGATGAAAAGCGAAAAAGCATCATGCCGATTGCCAAAACATATTCTCTCGATGAAATTCTGTCTGCCTGTGATGAATACTTTGAAAAGACTGGTAGACGGATTACGTATGAATACAGCCTGATTCAGGGGGTAAATGACAGCAGTCAGGATGCTAAAGAGCTTTCAGCTTTGTTGAAGGGACGCAAGGCACATATCAATCTGATTCCAATCAATCCGGTCAAAGAACGTTCTTTTTCACAGTCAAAACAAAAAAACATATCGGATTTTAAAATAGAGCTTGAAAAGCATGGGATAAACGTCACGGTAAGAAGGGAAATGGGAAGAGATATCGATGGTGCCTGCGGGCAGCTGCGCAGAAGATATCTAAGCATCAGAAAAAACTTGTAGACATGCTTTACCAAAAAACACCTTGCGGTATTCACAGCCAATATTCCGCAAGATGTTTTTTGATTTTGACTTTTAATGACAATTATTTTAAGGTTACCGTTTTGCTTACAGCACTTGTACTGTTCGTATATCCTTTCTTTGTGCTCACTACCTGGATTCTGTATTTCTGGGTCTTTTCTTTTTTTAGATTTAATCCTGTCAGGGTGGCAGAGTATGTTCCGTTCTTCAATGATGCTTTTCCAATGGAATCATATTTTTTCTTAGAGGAATTATATTTATAAAGCTTCTTGTCTTGAACCTTGAATGCCTCTGTAAATTTTTTAGATGATGTATTGTATTTATAAATGATGTAACGGCTTCCACCGGATACTGCCTTAAAAGAGATCTCAGCTTTTGAGGAGGAAAGTATTTTTCCTTTTCTCTTTAAGGATGTGATTTTCGTACTTTTCGGACGGGTAAGTGCCTTGATCATGGAAGACATTTTACCATTGACATTTCCTGAGGTGCTTGTTTTATAGGCACATACTTTATAGGTGTAAGCTGTTGCAGATTTTTTCTTGCTATCGGTATAAGAGGTTGTATCTGCGGAGACAGTCTTGATATTTACATATTTTTTTGTTTTCGAGTCCTTACGGAAAATGAGATAGCCATCTGCGTCAGAGGATCTGCTCCAGGAAAGCTTTACAGAATTTTCCGTAACAGAGACCTTGATGTTCTTTACTTTAGCCGGTGCGCTGACGGTATTTTTTTGTTCATTTACAGGATTCTCTTCTTCTGCAGAAGTTGAATTTCCGCCATTTGAAGCTGCAGGCGTTTTTGAAATGGAAATAGTATCATTTACCGTATCTTCCACAAGATAATATACGACTGGTACGGAGTCTCCGTTTGGCGTATGGTAGCAGATCCTTGTATTTCCGTCAAAATCCGTAAATATCATACAGTGTCCGCCATCACCTTCTGAAAGAAGCTTTTCACTTATGAAGCTCCAGTTTCCATTCAATTTTCCATTATCTGATGCGGCAATTCCCATATTGTAACCGGTATCTGCCATAGTCGAATACAGACACAGAAGCCGCCCGCTCTTTGTTTTATAGAAGCATGGACCATCGTTTAAGATCTGTCCTAAAAATCCGGTAACAGCCCATCCGTTGTTTTTGACATCGAACAACTGGAATTGCTCTGTTTTAAACCCGTCATATGTGCTGTTGAGCTCCACGGCATAGATTCCATCTGTTCCCTGGGAGTAAACCATATAATAGATTCCATCTTCTACATAGAGCGTGGCATCGATATCATCATCGCTCTCTGGAGTAAATGGATATTCAGAGGCAGGAACGAATGGTCCCAGTGGACTGTCAGATTTGAATAATTGAATGCCTTTGTTTGTCCTGCTGCTTCCTCCCATTGACGCATACATATAAAATGTTCCGTCGATGACGTAGACTTCCGGTGCCCAATACTCATGATCTGCCCAAAAATCCGAAGTTTTTCGATAGATTTCATAAGGCTTAGTCCAGTTCTCAAGATCCTCACTGACATAGACATGGAAGCTGTCCATATTACCGCTGAAAGCACTTGCTCCATCTGTTCCATACAGATAATATTTTCCTTCATATGGAAGAATGTATGGATCACGGATGTGTATCTCACTTGTTTTCAAGGTGTACGTTGTAACTGTGGAAGTTTCTGCTGCCTGTACGAAAGCTGTGTTCGTTGTGCCAGATACAAATACCATGGCTATGGCTATGTACACGGCAATCATGTGTTTGAAAAATGGTTTCATAAGTTTGATCCTCCTTTATGTTTTTTTCTTGATAGATTTACTATATCATCCTTATCATAGATTTAACATGACATTATCGTGATGGAATTTTGCATTATTTATTCTGACTTCCAGGAAATGACCGAAAAAATTCTTTATATCTGATGGAGGACAAATTTTAAAAAAATTCACAATCTTTTTTGGAATATATGGTAAAATATTGTTACTATTAACCGTCTATATCCTGAAAGGAACGCTGAAGTCAAAATAGTATGGTCAGAAAAAAGCTTTTACACGGAGGGAGAAATTACATATGAAAGAAACGACAAAGAACACTACCATCGGCATGATAAGAAGAACAGCTTCGGAATACTATCATACAACGGGACGAAAAAAAGCCTTTTTGGATCTTTTGAATGAAGTTCCGGCATGCAATGAGCAAAGAAGTAGATCCATGCCATATTCAAAATTCCTGACAACAAAAGAATTTTGGGATTGTATAGAAGATATTGTATTGCCGAAGGATTATCTTTCCCATGCGCGGGATAATAACCTTCTTCATCAAGATATATTCCGTTACTCCCTCATTCCGGAAAAAACAATTTTTTTATCTGAAAGAAATAATTTTAGCGTTCATGTACACATCCCTTATGTCAATGATGGAATGCACAGCCATGACCATTTTGAGATTGATTATATTTATCATGGATCAGCCCAGTTGTTGTTTGAAAAACAGAATCTGGAATTAAAGGAAGGAGAAATGTGCATTTTATCTCCTCGTTCTTCTCATAATCTCATGACAGAAGGAGATTCGCTGGTTGTTGCCGTCATGGTTCGTAAAAGCACCTTCGAGCATGTGTTTTGGTCTCTTTTAAGGGAGCAGAATGTTCTGGCTTCTTTT
>CADBUD010000041.1 GCA_902797785.1 uncultured Lachnospiraceae bacterium | reverse complement strand
TATGGGAATCAGCCTGTCTCCCTTTCGGAATCCCGACAAGAACTCCTCGCTGGTCAGCCTTATCTTCAAAGTCCCCTCATCCACATACATATCGCCCTCTTCCGGCTTCCTCCTGTAGGAATTTCTGGCTTCGTCCACCTGTCTGGCATAGCCTATCATGTCATATAGACCCTTCTTTACAGGCATGGCATAATGTGCCTTGCCTTGCAGCTCCGCTCCGAGCATCACATACACGGCAGTATCGTCCATGTAGGCGCTCCATAGCTTCAAAAGGTCACGGTACTTCTGGACAGGAACTCTGGCGCCGTTTCCATAGGGAATCGCTATCTCTGTGGTATCCAGCTCCCTTAGGTTTTCAGGCTTTATCACAGGACTGCCATCATACAGCAGGAAATTGAACATATCGGCGAAGAATCTGTTAATGGAAAGATACTGCTTTCCTTCTATGTCCACTACTCCCAAACGCCCCACCTCCTGTTCACAAGCATATTCCAATATATATCAGGAATCTTTTTCTTCGAGATAATATATACGTTTTGTTCATTATACCACATCTCCATCCATATTCAATGATACAAACATAACCTACTGGAAGAATGTCCTTCCATTCTCCGTCAGGCATTTCCCATACCAAAGCATTCCGCTGATAAAAAGTTGTAAATTCGTTGTAAATTCCAAAGGCATCCCAAGAAAACCTGCGTAAATAAAGGCTTTTCCGACACTTGTTTATCTGTTGCCGTGATACACAGATATAACTCTGTTCCGTATTGACCACCGAATTGATGTAATTAATCATTCCTGTCTTGTCCACATATATTTCTGACTCAACCGCTTTTTTAAATATAGTATTGCCCGGATTCAAATATTTTCCCATAGCTCACCTCATCTCTTTGCTGTTGCTCATAATTATAATGCTAATTCTCTTTTTTGTCACTTGATTTCTATGGAACCGACCAGATTCGCTTTTTGTCTGTTAGCCTTCACAGCTTCTGTATACAAAAAGCGCATGAAAGCTTGCGAGATAGGGGAATCACATCAGATCCATTCTGATATCTTCTATCATATTTTGACCTCTAAGCTTCTGTATCTCAACCTTCGCCACCAGGATCATTATCACAAATACGATAAGAATCCCGATAAAAAGTGATGTGAGCGGAAGCTCATATTTTACTGGCAATACCTTCCTTATGGACAGATTGATCAGCCACGGAAGCAGGATTCCTGTCGTGATTCCGGTTATGCTTGCTTTGGATGAGCAAATGATGCTTTCGCAGAATATCATTTTTTCAAGAGAAGCTCTGGTCATTCCCACACTCTTTAGCACGGCAAATTCTCTTTTTCTCATCCTTATGCTTGAACTGAGGGTGCTTATAACACCGGCAAGACCCATAACAATCAGAAGAATGATAAGTCCCATAAGCAGAATCTCTCCCAATATTACCGCTATGTTCATTACCTTGATCATCTGATCAGCTCTGCTGATTCTGACAGAATATCCCTGTTCTATATAAGAATCTTCTGTCAGTATGGGGTAGATTTCATCCATGATTCCTCTTGCAAATTTGGTAAAATCCTCATCATCCTCCGGATTCGAATACCATGTAAAATATCTTGAATCCCCTGTTGGAATGATCACTCTGATGGGAGGCTGTGATATCCCGTTAAATGCCTTCGATGCCAGCTCTTCTACCGTCAGCATGCCTTCGATCTTAATCATCTTTGTTTCATTGGCTGCATCTATCAATGTTATTTCATGAATCTCTCCATCTATGGGAGCCATTGTCTTTATCTCTCCATTATCATTATATGCATAGCTGTTGATAAGAATATTGCTTCCCACGGGAACCCCTGCTTTTTCACAAATCCGGGAATAATTATCACGATCGACCGTAATAAGTTCACATTTTATCTCTCCATATTCATTAAGTACACCTGCTGTATCAAGGAATCCTGCTGACATCACATCCGCATCCGGAATAGCTTTAAAGGTTTCTTTGTCAGAGCCGACTCCTATGACCTCATAATCTGCCTGATATTCTCTTAACCTCTCGGTTATCCTATCCGCTGTGTCGTATGGTATCGGCGCGGCTATCTCTGCCTGTGGTTTTCCCGTTTTTTCATTTATTGTGTCATTCATCACGGACGTATAATCGACAAGCATGTCATCTCCCATTCCCGTCATCCAATCAATCGCGCCCTGCGCCTGTTTCTCAAAGCTTCCAACAAATAGTATCAGTGTTATGGACAAGGCAAGAGCTCGTATCGATGATCTGTAGCCGCTTTTATTTCTTTTTATATTTTTATAAGCCAGATTCCCTTCATAGCCGAAAAGCTTCTCTATAACGATCCTGTCGTTTACCTTATCCACCCCCACAGTCATATCATGAATCCCTTTCATACATTGGATTGCCGTGATATTTCCAGATCTTCTGGCCGGTTTTCCTGCCGATATCAAAATCACCAGGAACGAAACTATTGCAGCAAGAACATAGGTTACAAATGATACATGAAACTCCAATGAGAATGAAAATGGCCTCATGATAATGCTTCTGGAAAGATCATTAAAATAGCTTACGTACCGTCCGGCTGCCAGGACCCCGATAAAACCTATCAGCGTCCCGAGCAGCAGGCCGGCAGGGACAGCAAAAAGGCTGATCCACAAGCTTTCATATCTTACGGTTTCTCTGATCTGCTTTCCTGTAGCTCCTACACATTTTAATACTCCAAATTCAATAAGCCTTTTACTGGCACTGATTTCGTAAATATTTGAGATGACTGTTACTGACATAAAAGCAATGAGCAGGCTCAAAAACAATGCCGGAACGAAAAGGAGCATCCTATATGCCCCGGAATATTCGCCCAGCCCTGGTTCAAGAAAATCCTCCAGCATTTTGTAACCGCTGGTAACAAAGCTCATAACCGCTGTAAGAAGCGCTGTGGACAAGGTGGTTGCTATAACCGCGCCCAGTGTTCTTTTTTTATTTCCCTTAACCTGTTTCAAGGCAAGTTCTGCTGTCAGCTTCATTTTTTCATCACCTCATCTCTTAAAATCCTTCCATCTCCTATGGTGATGATCCTGTCTGCACCAAGCGCTATTTTTTCGTCATGCGTAATAAGCAGTATCGTCTGATTCAACCGTTCATTTGTATATTTTAAGAGGTCTATGATATCGGACGAGGTCTTACTGTCAAGATTTCCAGTAGGCTCATCCGCCAGAATAAATGCAGGTTCATTGATCAAAGCTCTTCCTATGGAAACTCTCTGCTGCTGTCCTCCGGACATCTGCCCCGGCAGATGGTCCGCCCTGTCCTTTAGACCGAGTATCGTCAGGAGTTCCTTTACCTTGTCCTTATTCATGCGTCTCCCATCAAGCCGCCATGGAAGTACAATGTTCTCCTCTGCTGTAAGAGACGGAATCAAATTATAGAACTGATAAATCATTCCCAGATTTCTTCGTCTGAAGATTGCAAGTTCATCCTCAGACATTGAAAAAATGCCTTTTCCATCGATGATCACATCCCCGGACGTTGGATGATCGATCCCGCCTATCATATTCATAAGCGTAGATTTGCCAGAGCCTGAAGCTCCGATGATCGCGACGAACTCTCCTTTTTTCACAGAAAAAGAAATATGATCCAGGGCAACAACCTCCGATTCCCCTTGTCCATATTTCTTTGTTAGATCTTTTACTTCCAAAACTGTCATTTTTCTTCCTCCTTCGAACCCCTTGTTTTCATTAATGAGTATACCTGCTGAAAATGACTCTAGGGTGACAGTTTTGAATTTTATTATGTTATTTTAGTCACTTAAAAAACTTGATCGTGAATGTTGCGCCTTCCCCACCGCCTCCGAAATCCACATCGATATCTCCTCCCTGCCCCTTTACGATTTTTAGTGCGAGGGGCATGCCGATTCCAAATCCGTTCTCATTGGTAGAGTATTCAAATCTCTTAAAAATGGAAAGATAACTGCTCCTGTCCAATCCCAGACCACAGTCCTTTACAGATATCCAGTCATATAATGGATTTTCTCCACAATCAATGGATAAGCAAGAGCCTGAAGGCGAATGTTCGATCGCGTTTTTCACTATATTGGTCAATGCTTCTGTCGTCCATCTTATATCACAGCATATATGGGCATCGGATCTTTGCTCGATGGACTGGTTATTTACATCAAGTAAAATCGCAACGGATGACTTCACCTCTTTTACCAGTTCAGATACCGCCACCTGTTTTTTATTGAATTTGACAGCTTTGGCATCAATTTTTGCCATTTTGAGAAGAGCTCCCACGAGCCACTCCATTTTGGTCAAAGAAAACCTGATATTTCTGATAAACTCCTCTTGTTTTTCCGGATCTGCATTTTCCATCAGATCCAGCATGATAAGCATGGAAGTTATCGGTGTCTTTAGCTGATGAGATATATCCGACATATACTCTGAAAGTGAATCTCTCTCTTCGTATAAATTTTTTATTTCTTCGTTTTTTTTATGGAGCAGATCGTGGATATCATTCTTCAGAATGCTGAAGGCTCCTTCTTTATTGTCTCTTATATCTGGAAGTTCCCTCCGGTTATCCTGCTTTATGTACTGCGAGAGATCCTCGATTTCCTTCTTACTTATCCACACGATATCCAATCCCCCTTACCGTGTCGATATTTATGGCGTCCCCCAGTTTCTTTCGAAGGCGCTTGATATAAACCGTGAGCGTGTTATCTTCCACAAAATTTCCGTCTATATCCCATATTTTATTCAGTATCTGGCTTCTTGTCAGAAGGACTCCCTTATTAGCAGCAAATATAAGGAGGACTCTATATTCAAGTGCTGTTAATTCCACCGGTTCGTCACCCGCATAGACTCTTCCTGACTCTGTATCGATTCTCGTTCTGCCTATGGTGATCATTTTATCCGTCTCACCATTGCGATGCTCCAACGTGCGCTTTACTCTTGCCAAAAGTTCACGAATCCTGAATGGTTTGACAATATAATCATCAGCACCATCTTCAAAAGCCTTCACGATGCCGGATTCATCATCCTCCACGGTCAAAAAGATGACAGGAACTCCTTTTTCCTTAAGCCTTTTTCCCACTTCAGATCCTCTCCCATCCGGAAGCTGCATATCAAGTATTCCCAGGTCTATGTCTGTTTCTTCAACAATATCAAATGCCTCTTTTACATTCTTCGCATGAACTGCCAGGTATCCCTCCGATTCCATGGCATACACAAGACCTGACATGATCATTCCATCATCTTCCAGAATGAGTATTTTTTTCTGTTTCTTCATCGTCCAATATTTTCTCCCATCACATATTCCTTGGATTGTTCCATGCTCCGCATCTTCTCTCCACCGACAAGCGAGCTTATCGTGGAGAAAGACTTTTGACCGCTGAATCATATCTTCTGCAGGTCAGCATTTCCGCTGTATTATACCAAAAATACATGAAAAAATCTACCCCCGCAGCCCACACCATTTCTTGAATGTCCGATACTCTACCCCCAGCAGCTTTGCCGCCTGTCTTCCACTGATTTCCCCCTTTCCCCACAGCTTACGGACCTGCTCGAATCCCTCCGGGATTGGAAGCTCTCTTCGGCCGAACTTTACTCCTCTAGCTTTTGCCGCAGCGATTCCCTCCGCCTGTCTCTGCCGGATATTTTCCCTCTCTGTTTCCGCGACATAACAAAGCAGATGCAGCATGATTTCAGCAATCAGCTTTCCCATCAGCCCGCATTCTGTCTCCGTTTCCAGCAAAGGCATGTCCAATACGATGATTCCTGCTTTCTTTTCCTGGGTAATATAACGCCACTGTTCTAGGATTTCATCATAGTTTCTTCCCAGACGGTCAATGCTTTTAATCACGAAGGTATCATTGGGACGAAGCTTCTTCATTAACTTTTGATATCCGGGACGGTTGAAATCCATTCCTGATTGTTTATCAAAATAAATGCGTTGTTCCGGAATCCCAAATTTCTTCATGGCGATTCTTTGCCTGTCCTCATTTTGTTCTTTTGTGGATACCCGTATGTATCCGTACACGTTTCCTTCCATACTTTTCCTCCCTGTCATTTTTTTAACATTCCTGTCTTCACTGACGCTATACGGTGATAGGTCTGATTCTTTCTATTATAAGGGAGAACGGTCTGATTCTCTTCTGTTAGGCTCATGAACGAAATTCTCCAAAAGCGATGTCAGCAGAAAATCCGGGTGTCGGGAACGGAACTATACGCAAAAAAGAACCCCTCCCAGTATGAGGATTTCAGGCGCGAATGCGCCGGGAGAGCTGCGAAGCAGCGGGAAATCCGAATGCCGGGAGGGGGACT
>CADBUD010000040.1 GCA_902797785.1 uncultured Lachnospiraceae bacterium | reverse complement strand
GCAGGAAAATTTGCTAAATAAAAGAGTTTCTTACGTGCAAGCACGACGAATCTCTTTCATTTAGCAAATCGACTGTGAATAGTAACTAAACTTATTTATAAAAATCACCAGACTTCCAAACTATCAATAGCATCCACCCAAGCCTGCATTTCTCCATCTAGAGCAAGCCGAGCATATTCAAGTGGCTCATCGATTGCCAATACATTAAGAGAATTCTGTGAGCAAGGCGTAGTTCTTAATCCATCCTCTGCCTTGCTACAATCAATTCGGAATATATAACTCTCAAATGTGGTTACATCAATATTGTTCGTAAGCGGGTTATAGTCTGCATATATCAATCTCATCTTATCAGTCCTTTCATAGAAATGTATTAAAAGCATTTCATCCAGTTCCAACCGCCATTTTCATAATTTGTTATAAGTTGTTACCAGATTTTCTTTCCCTTGTTTTTTCCCTTATGAGGGTTCGTAAACAAGGGTAGAACGATATAACACGATACAAGATGTAATGGAAAGGACACCAGTGAAAAGTTTAGTGTTTTCAAGGGTTTGACGAGATTTTTATAACAAGATATAACAGTTATTAAATCCTATAAATTTCGTCATGTGAGAACTGGAATGTGACGAACTCTGCCTGTGATGTAGATATTTCTGCCTTTCTTCTGGATGAAAACGGTAAGGTGCCGGGAGATTCATGGTTCGTATTTTACGGGCAGGATAAAAGCCAGGATCAAAGTACGTTTTTATCCCAAACAAATGGAAAGGACAGAGAAATGATTTCCATCGTTTTTTCAAAGTTGGATTCAAGAGTGAAAAGAATTGTTTTTGTTTTGAGCATTTATGAAGCCTTTGAAAAACAGCTGGATTTCACTATGCTCAAAGATATATATATTCGAATCATGGACAAAAACGATACGGAACTCGTCAGTTTCATGGTAGAGGAGTCTGGTACCAATATGGCATCGATGTTGATCGGGGAAATCTACCAGTACAAAGATAAATGGAAATTTAGTGCGGTTGGGAGCGGATTTGTAAAAGACCTGGCAGGCGTGGGTGAATGGTATGGTGTGAAAGATAAATCTTTTATATCTACCATTATGACGCAGTAAATGCGTCAAGAAGAGGAACATGTGAAATGGAGGCAATAGAAATGGAATATTTCAATGAGATTATAATTGGCCGGGCAATTACAGTAGACGAAAACGAGGAAGTAATATGACAGAAAAAGTTGGATGAGGAGAAGAGACAGAGGAATGAAATACATAAAATGGTGAGTGATGCGAAGAAGTGGAATAGTGATTTAGTATGTATGCTAGCGTGGAAATGTCTAATTGCTAACGGAGATTTCAGAGCCAAAAGAAACCCTGTGGATTCGCTTCTTTGGTTAGAGTCATGCGAAAGGTGGGGAGTGGCAGAAGTGCTGCCGATATAGATCTTTTTTATAGAAAGACATATTTTGTCTATGTAAATATGGGATAATAGGGATTGATGCACAGTTCCTTACTATAGATGAGTCGCAGAATCGGTATTATGCTTGTGTGAAGTTTGAGTTGGTGATATGATGAAAGGCGATTAAAATACAATGATGGGAGGAAATACAGAATGAAATTGATGCACGTAGGAGATTTGCATTTGGGCAAATCGCTGGGGGATTTTGATCTGACAGAGGATCAGGAGTATCTGCTCGATCAATTGCTTGATATCGTCGAAAAGCAGTCAGTGGATGCTGTGCTGATTGCTGGAGATGTTTATGACAAATCGATACCGAGCGAAGCGGCGACGCGAATGCTGGATTATTTTCTGAGCCGTCTGGCAAAAAACCAAGTCTATGTATTTATTGTAAGTGGCAACCACGATTCTGACGAAAGACTGAATTATGGAAGTGACCTGTTTGAAACGAATCATATTTATATTTCTACAAAGTTTGATGGTGATCTGTATAAACAGACGCTGAAAATAGGTGGGGAAGAGGCAGACATCTATTTACTGCCGTTTGTTAAAGCATCGCAGGTCAGACATTTTCTTCCCGAGGCAAAGATCGAGTCATATGATGATGCTGTCCGTGCAATTCTTGAGAGGACCAAGATCGATGAATCCAGGAATAATATACTCGTGGCTCATCAGTTTGTGATGGGAAAAAGTGAAGATCCCAAGCTGTCCGGTTCGGAGAGCTTGGGAACACAAAGTGTGGGAACGGTGGAGAAGATCGGATATGACTGCTTTGATGTATTTGACTATGTGGCGCTCGGACACATTCATTCTCCACAGCAGGTAGGACGCAGGGAGGTAAGATATTCTGGATCTCCGCTGAAGTATTCACTTAGTGAGGTAGATAATGAAAAATCCGTATCGCTGATTACCCTATATGGCAAAGGTGAAATTGAAATTGAATTGGTGCCGATCAAGCCGATGAGAAACATGAGGCATCTGAAGGGAAGGATGAATGATCTGCTTGATTCGGCGAACATTACTGCTCCGGAAGATTTTATCTATGCAACGCTTACGGATGAGGAAATGATAAGTGATGCCATGGGGATCTTCCAGCAGGTCTATCCGAATACGGTAAAAATCGATTATGATAATTCACATACAAGGGAAATAGAACAGGTAGATATTTCCAGGATAGCCGAGAACAGATCGTTTGCTGAGTTGATCCGTGATTTTTACAGACAAATATATAGCTGCGAGATCAGCGAAGAGGAAATGGATGTTATGAGAACTGTAGCGAGAGAGGCAGGTGTATTACATGAAGCCGATTAAATTGATCATGAGTGCGTTTGGTCCATATGCGGGAGAGATTCCGGCGATAGAGTTTTCCAGGTTCGAGGACAAAGGATTATTTTTGATATCCGGGGATACCGGAGCAGGAAAGACGACGATTTTTGATGCAATCTGTTTTGCTTTGTACGGGGAGACCAGCGGAAAGTTCAGAGATACAAAGAATCTAAGAAGTGAATATGCGGAAGAATCAACGGAGACCTATGTTGATTTTTATTTTTCACATCAAGGCAGGGATTACCATGTTTGGCGAAGACCCGGGTATGAGAGGAAGAAAAAGCGCGGTACCGGTACAGTTTCCATCAATGAGAACGCCGTTTTTTATTCGGGAGACAGAGCACCAATAGAAGGGAAAACACAGGTCAACGAAGCGGTAAAGGAACTCCTTCATGTCGATGAAAAGCAGTTCAAGCAGATTGCCATGATCGCCCAGGGAGAGTTTTGGGCTTTGCTCAATGCCAGGACTGATGACAGAACCAAGATTCTGCGCACGATTTTTCAGACAAGTGGATATAATGATATCGAATATCGTTTGAAAAATCGAATGGATGTCAGTTACAAGCTGAAAGCAAAAACAGAGGACAGTATCGTACAATATTTTACAGATGTTTCAGTGGATGCAGAGGATGAACTGGCAGAGCCATTATCCGAGCTGCAGACCCGGACGGGAAAATCCGGAAGCGCGTGGAACCTGGAAGAAATCATCCATATGATACAGGATGTGATCGGTTCGGATCAGGAACGGCTAGAGGGCGCTGATTCTGAGCTGAAGGCGATGGAAAAGGAATATGACAAGAGCAAAGAATGCCTGGCAATGGCAGAAACGAATAATGCTTTTATTATCCGGCTTGAAGGTCTTAAGGTAAAAGAGAAGGTATTGGAAGAGAAGAAGAAGGAAATAGAGGAAAAGGAGGCCTTGTTGACCAGACAGAAGCTGGCGACCAGAGAGGTTCATCCTTTTTATTTGTCGTGGAAAGAAAAAGAATCCGCCGTAAAAAGAGTTGGATTACAGATAGAAGAAAAGAAAAAAGAGGTAATAACAGCATCGAAAAAATCAGATGAAGCGAAGGAAGCATGGGAGAATGCAAGGAAAGAGCAGCCGGAAGCAGACAAGCTTCAAAAGCTGATCGATAAGATTGGGGAAGAAGAAAAGGAATATCAGAAAAGAGATGAATTGATCGGAGAAATCAGGAAACTGCAGCAGTATTCTGAGAAATTCGAAGAGGAGGAGAAGAGATTAGAGGAAAGAGATCAGGCTCTTAAGGATGAGATCATAAGGCTGAAAGATACCGTGAAGGCTCTTAAGGATGCGCCAGAAAATTTGACAAAGATTTTGTCTCTTTGTGAGAAATATCAGGATCTGCTGAATCGTATGGGGACGATGATTACGACAAGAATACCTGACAGGGAGCGCAAAAAGAAAGAGCTTGAAAGAAAGCAGGAAGATTTCCGGAAAGCTTTTGAGGCATATGAAAAAGCAAATAAAGAAAGGATCGAAGCGGAGAGGATCCTAGATCACTGCCGTGCAGGAATGTTGGCCGAGGGATTGACCGAGGGGCAGAAATGTCCTGTTTGCGGATCGGTGCATCATCCGGAGCTTGCAAAGATTCCGGCGGAGGGGATTACCGAGGAGGCATTCAAAAAACAAAAGGAAAAAGAAGAGAAATTTCAGTCGATGAAGTCAAAGGCTAATACGGAAGCTGAAACAGCGAAAACAGCACTGACAGAGTGTGAAGACCGTCTGCGGGCAGATATTCTTGATTGCTTGGAGAATAGATTGCTGGATATCCAGATCGGTCAGGAATTAGATGATCTGATCAAAGAGATCAAAGAGGCTCAGGAAATCGTAAAGGAAAAAATCAAAGAATATACCAGGAAGCAGAATGCGTTGGAAAAGGATTGCAAAATTCTTACCAAGGCAGAAAAAGATATGGATGCTGCGCAAGGGCAGAAAACAG
>CADBUD010000039.1 GCA_902797785.1 uncultured Lachnospiraceae bacterium | reverse complement strand
TGCATCGAGCGAAGAACCGTAAAATATTCTTCGGTATCAAAAATCCAAAGACTGTCATCATCCGGGAAATCAGCATCCTGATGATCTGTCAGGCAGATGACCTTCATGCCCAGCCGGATTGCCTCTTCGATCACGGAGGAGACAGGGGCATCGCTGTCAGTGGAAAATTCGGTGTGAAGATGAAAATCATTTAGCATAACAACCTCCTTTGGAAAACATGGGTCTAATGGTCAAAACAGGGAAGAAGGACATAACGAGTTCAGATCACGGAAAAAGTCAGGATAGGAAATCGTAACACATTCCGGATGAAGGATGGTCGTTTCTCCTTCTGCGGCAAGTCCCGCAATAGCAAAGGACATGGCAATGCGATGGTCGAGCTGCGGGTCAATGACTGCGCCGTGAAGCGGTTTCCCGCCGTGGATGATCATTCCATCCTCAGTTGCCTCGATTTCTGCTCCCATTTTTTTTAGGTTCTTGACGACGACATCGATCCGGTTGGATTCTTTTACCTTTAATTCGGCAGCATCCTTTATGATCGTGGTTCCTTTGGCAAAGCATGCCATAACGGCAATCATCGGGATTTCGTCGATCAGGGTAGGAATCAAAGCTCCGTCAATGACCGTGGCATTCAGGGAAGAGGAGCGGACAAGAAGGTCTGCCGAAGGCTCTAAGGAGGTCGGTGAAGGATTGACATAGGATAGCTTGGCACCCATGCTTTCACAAACGCGAAGGATTCCATTCCGTGTCGGATTGGTACCTACATTTTTGATCAGGATTTCGGAGTGTTCCGTGATCAGAGCAGCGGCAAGAAAATAAGCTGCCGAGGAAATATCTCCGGGAATGGATATTTTTTGCCCGATGAGTTCCGGCTCCGGAGAAATCACAGCCTTTGTTCCCTCAGAAATCAGATCTGCGCCAAAGGAGCGAAGCATCCGTTCTGTATGGTCACGGGAAAGTGCCGGTTCCGTAACGGTGGTCGGCCCATCGGCATAGAGCCCGGCAAGCAAAATACAGGATTTTACCTGGGCGGAAGCAATCGCGGAAGAATAGGAAATCCCGTGAAGAGGGGAAGGGGAAATCGTCAGAGGGGCACAGTCGTTGGAAAGATCGCTGCGAATATCTGCCCCCATGATGGTAAGCGGATCAATAATCCGTTTCATAGGTCTTTTTTGAATGGAAGCATCTCCGTTCAAATGGGAAGTAAAAGCTTGTCCTGCCAGAATACCGGAAATTAGGCGCGTCGTTGTACCGCTGTTGCCAACGTCGAGCAGAGAATCCGGTTCCTTTAAGCCGTGAAGCCCTTTTCCCTGAATCAGGACGCGGCTGCCCTGACGTTCGATGTCGATTCCCATTTTTTGGAAACAGGAGATCGTAGAAAGACAGTCAGCTCCTTCTAAAAAGTTGGTCAGTTCGGTTCTTCCCATGGCAAGCGCGCCGAGCATGATTCCGCGATGGGAAATGGATTTATCTCCGGGAATCGTTACTTCACCGGAAAGAGAAGAGGTAGGTTTTATATTCATAATGATATCCTTTCTTTAATCCCTGCTATAAATTGTATAGTGATATTTGGTCAAAAGCTTCTTAGACTGCTCTAGGGCGTCTGCATCGTAAAATTCGATCTGGAGAACGCCTTCTTCAAATTCCCGGTTGTGCAGGATGCCAATGTTCTTGATGGAAATGTGATTGCTGGCAAGAATCGTGGCAAGTGCGGCAATGCCGCCGGCTTCATCAATAAGGTCGCAGTACAGTACAAAATTGGGACGGATCGGACCATAGGAGCGGTCCGGAATCGAGTCCCGGTAATCCCTCGCTTCCTGAAAAAAGTGCAGAATCGCTTCTTTGTTCTTGTCATGAACGGCCTGCTTCATATTTTGAAGGGAAGCAATGTAGGCATCCAGAGTCTGCTCGATCGGAGCTGAATTGCTAAGACAGATCTGCTGCCACATCAAAGAAGAAGAGGAAGCAATCCTAGTGATATCCTTAAATCCGCCGGCCGCCATAGCACGCATTTTTTCATCCGGAGAGTCACTGTTCCTTACCAGGTTGACCAGGGCGGAGGCAATGATATGCGGAACATGACTGATCGTAGAGGTGATCCGGTCATGCTCTTCATAATCCAGGACAATCGGGATGGCAGAAAGTTTTTTGACCAAGGAGACATAGGCATCGACCTTTTCTTTTGCTACATGGCGGGAAGGCGTAATGACATAATAGGCATTTTCTAAAAGGTGATCGCTCGAAGCAGAATATCCGCTTTTTTCCGATCCGGTCATGGGGTGTCCTCCGATGAACTGCTCCTCTAGACCGTGGGCAATGATTTGATTATGAATCCCGGTTTTTACGCTTCCGACATCGGAAAGGATGCAGGATTTGGGAAGGAGATTCTTGAGCAGGGGAAGATATTGGATATTGATTATGACCGGAGCGCAGAGAAATACATGGGTACAGGAGGAAAATGACGAATCCACCTGAGAACACGCAGTGGTCAGGATCTGATCTTCCAGTGCGGCCGAAAGAGAAGCTGTATCCGGATCATACGCGGTAATCTGGCAGTCGGGAAACACGCTGCGCAGCGTGCGGGCAAGAGAACCGCCGATCAATCCAAGACCGATAAATCCAAAATGAAATGTTGTTTGCATAGTGATTTCCTTTCGTAGGGAAGATATGAAAACATATCATTGTTTTTGTTGTCTTATATTTTAGCCCTTTATCGCGCAAAAGTCAATTCTTTGAATCGGAATAAAAAACATCCTGCAGCCGGCTGTAAACCAGCGGACTGCAGGACGTTTTTTGATGTATAGGAAACAAATGGATTCGTTCCTATGTTTTTTAAGATATTATTCTGCGTCTACCAGAATCCATTTCTGGCAGTCACCGCCCCAGAAGTTCCATTGATTGATATTTCCCCCGGATTCGGTGCTCCATCCGTAGACATCCAGACCGGAAGCACAGTTGGATGCTCTTGTCAAAAGCGCATAGCTTCCATCGGATTGTAGTTCGATCTTGAACTGCTGATTTTTGGAGCTTTTATACGTATATTGCAGAATATTTGTTCCGTCGGCGGATTTGGCACCTGCGACATCGACACATTTACTGTAGCCGCTGGCACCGGTCAGAATATGATAGTATCCGTCATCATCGGAAACAATTTTGAATTTTTGCGCATCACTGCCATTATAGCTCCACTGCTGGATGTTGGCGTTGTTCTCAGCGCTGCCGTCAGCGACATCCATATACAGGTTGGAATAGGCATTTTTGATGTAATAGGTTCCGCTGACATCGGATGCCGTCGCGCTGGAGGTCTTGCTTCCCCAGATGGTTTCATTGTTATTGCCAATCAGGGTGAAGGTCATGCGCTCCGTGTGTGAGGAGGATTCATCCTTTTGTTTGAAGAATACACCTTTGTATGTTGTGCCGTCAATTACCATTTGGCAATAATAGGTTCCAGAGGTAGAAGTCCATGTACCGGTAACATCCCCGGTAATCGTTCCATCGCTGTTGAGCTGCACGGTCGATGTGGAAAGCATTCCGACATTGGCAGTGGAAGCATCTGTACCGTGATTGATAAATTCGTAGGTTCCGGTCATTTCTGAGGAACTGTATCCACTGGAGGAAATCGTACTTCCCAGATATTCATAAACGGCGGTGACAGGCCAGTTGTCCTCATTTAAGAACTGCTGGTGCACCCTTACCTCATGATATTCCGTGCCGCTGTTGAATCTGGCGTGACTTACCAGATACCGCTGTCCGTCGGTGTCGATCATGGCAGAGTTATGTCCGGCGGATTTGTAGCCGACAGAAAGGGTAGAGAGGTCATAATTTCCCATGACCTTGATGCCGCGGGAGGACTGATCGACCGAAGAGGAAGAAAATACGGCTTCATTTCCGGCAGCATCCACATAGGTTCCGTTGATGGTGCGGGAGCGGTATAATCGCATATGATAGCCGCCATCAACGCCCAGCCATCCGTAGGTCACATAAAGGTAATAGTAGTTGCTCTCGCTGTCATATAGAATATATGGCGCTTCTCCGGATTTTGTGTAGCCTCCGGCAATTCTTTTTCCGAAATAGGCATCGGTATTTCCACTGGAGCTTCCTGGATAGATTGGCTGTCCGGTCGCTGCATCCAGCTGAAGAATATAAATTCCGCCGGACCAGGAACCGTAGGTCATCCACATCGAACCACTGGCATCGTAAACAATGTTCGGGTCAATCGCATTTGGAAAATAGGTGTTGTTAAATTCTCCACTGCTCTTGAACCAGCCGCTGCGCGTGCCGGAAAGCGTTCCGTCAGCGATAAGAGAAGGAATATTTGTATTTGTATAAGCAGTATTCACGGTCTTTGTTCCCAGGTCAGAGGTCGTCGTTACCTCGTTATCGGATTGGGTGAAGCCGGAGTAGATGATGGTATCTACATAGGAGTAAGGACCGGTCACGGATTTGGAAACAGCATATCCGATACAGGACCTTGTGGCAGTGGAAGAGGTGCAGTAATACATCATGTATGCGCCTTTACTTCCATCATTCCAGACATAATTTGGATTGTAGACAACATCCGGAGCCCAGACAGCATAGCCGCCGGAGCAGTCGCTGTCATTGTAGCCGGCCCATGCAAAGGAAGAGGCTAAGGCATCTTTTAAGGATTCCCCGGAGGATACACTGCCGCTGCTGCCGCCGCTGGCTTTGATGAGGTTCCATTTCTGGCAGTCCCCGCCCCAGAAATTCCACTGATCGATATTTCCGCCTGCTTCAGAGGACCAGTTGTAGACATCCAGACCAGCGGTACAGTCACTGGCATTGGTCAGGATCGCATAGGAGCCGTCTGCCTGCTGTACGATGCGGTATTTCTGCATGGATCCGCCCCAGTACTCCCACTGGAGGACATTGGTGCCATCGGAAGAACTTCCGCTGTCGATATCGACACAGCTGCTGTAGCCGGATGCGCCGGTCAGAATAGAATAATAGCCGTCACCGAGAGAAACGAATTTGAATTTCTGTGCGTCTGAGCCGTTGTATGACCATTGTCTGATATTAGCTCCGTTGGCAGAGGAACCGTCTTCTACATCCAGGTAAAGTCCGCTGGATTTGCTCTGGATATAATAGATGCCCTCCACATTTTCGCTGGCATAAAGGGAGGTGTTATCATAGCCCTGCGTTCCCAAAGCGTTCCAGTTCCTTAGATCTGTTGAATATGCCTGAGCCATGTGGGAGCCAAAGATGTAATAGCGACTCGTGCTGCTGTCATAGTAGACAGAGGGATCATGGACAGAAATCCGTGTGGTATCGGAAGTGGTCGAAGCGCTTGCCGCAGCTTCGGAAACAATCGGTCTGCTCAACAGAGCAGATCCCGACATGGTCAGGGTGGCTGCCAGAGTTAGGGTAAGTGCCGCAGCCTTCCGGGCCAGACTGCGTCCTCTGCGTAAATTGAGTTTCATAATAGAGTAGCTCCTTTCTTAATAAAAATTGTTTTTGGTTTGTTCTGAAGCACGGAACACTTCTTTGTATTTTTTTTCGTACAATTTATCTTTCTAAAAAATAACATAGAAAACTTAAAAAAACCTTAAAGTTTTATACAAAAGTTACGAATTATTGTTGGCAAAATGCAAAGTGTTTCGTGGCTGCATATTGTTGTGATGAACAGCGGAGCTGTGAAAGGTAACAAAGAAATGGAACGTACGGAAACATTGTTGGATAGACAGATTCTGTCCGTATGCTTTTGGTAGAATATGTGTGAAGGAATGAAGTTGAGAGGCGGATCAAAGAAGGAAATGATGAAACGCAATTTTCAGGCGTTAGATAGAGAGGAGGAAACGTAGTGCCTGATAACACAGAAAAAATAAATGATTTGGCGTTGAATGTCCTAAATCTCTCCAGAAATACCCTTGTGATCAGTCTCCGTTTTATGGACAAAGCAATCAGTATGCTGAATTTTCAATGTTTGCCAGAGACAAAAGGAATGGCAGTTGATGGAATGAACATTTTTTATGATCCGGTCTTTGTTTTGAAGAGTTTTTCTGAAGAACGAACCAAAACGGCGCGGCAATATATTGACAGAGACGCAAGCGAGTGTTATTATACGATATTAGTTAAGACTAACTAAGAAGGGAGAAGATAAGAAAATGCTATTAACCATTTTTCTTGCAATCATATTTTGTGCGGCGATAACGCTCATGCTGATTTCAGCTGTAGTTTTTATAAAGGACAAGAAGTTGTTTTCGTCTGCACCCAAGGAAGCGTTGGAACTTGTGATAGACAGAAAGCAAGAGGAATTCTATGGGGCGCGTAAGATTGGCTGGACATTGATGATAATGAGCATGGTCATGATTTTGGGGGTTGGTGTCGTTTCCATATGGGACGGTTTCAGGAGTGATTA
>CADBUD010000038.1 GCA_902797785.1 uncultured Lachnospiraceae bacterium | reverse complement strand
TTATATAATATCAAAATCAGCGGGATTATATTTGGATGTATATGGGAAAGAAACAGGTAATGGAGCCAATATTCAAATATGTGAATATAATGGTGGAAGTAATCAAAAATGGAAATTTATTGCATGGGGAGAAAGTGTAGGACAGACAGTTTCAGAAGGGGATTATCATATTGTTTCAGAGATGGATAAAAGTAAGGGATTAGATGTATTTTCGGCATCTTTAGAGAATGATGCAAATATTCAGTTATATAGTAATGTGACAGATCCAAATCAAGTATTTCACGTATCATATTTGGGAAATGGATATTATAAGATAAAGAATACGCATAGTAATAAAAGTTTGGATGTTAGAGGAATGGGAACACTTTCGGGAACAAATGTAATGCAGTGTGAAGATAATGGAGGAGATAATCAGCAATGGATTATCAAGCAGGCTTCAGATAATTCATTTTATATTCTGTCAAAGAGCAATGGACTTTGTTTAGATGTATATGGAAAAGAATCAAGCGATGGTGCTAATATTCAAATGTGTTTATGTAATGGTGGAAGTAATCAGAAATGGAAATTTATTGCGTGGGGAAATGAAGTAGGACAGACAATTTCAGATGGTGATTATCACATTGTTTCAAAAATGGACAATAATAAGGGATTGGATGTATATTCTGCATCTTTAGAAAATGATGCCAATATTCAGTTATACAGTAATGTAACAGACCCTGACCAAGTATTTCATATATCATATTTGGGAAATGGATATTATAAGATAAAGAATACACATAGTAATAAAAGTCTAGATGTTAGTGGAATGGGAGTATTGTCGGGGACAAACGTAATGCAATGTGAAGATAATGGAGGAGATAATCAACAATGGATTATTAAGCAGGCTCCAGATAATTCGTTTTATATTGTTTCAAAATGTAATGGTTTATATTTAGATGTTTATGGGAAAGAAACGAATAATGGAGCTAATGTTCAAATGTGTATATATAATGGAGGTGCGAATCAAGAATGGAAATTTGTTGCTTGGGGAAAGACAACAGGACAAACAATCTCAGATGGAGATTATCATATCGTTTCTGGACTAGATGATACGAAAAGTTTGGACGTAACGGATTATTCTGAGGAGGATGGAGCAAATATACAAATATCCAGCAGCGTAGAAAATCCAAAGGAAGTATTTCATGTTACTTATTTGGGAGACGGGTACTATAAACTTAACTATAAAAAAAGTGGGAAGGCCGTTGACGTATATAATAAAGAAGCAATTGCAGGAACAAATGTGATTCAGCACAAAGAAAACGACGGAGATAATCAGCAATGGATAATTAAAGAGTCTGGAGACCAAATGTTTTATATCGTGTCGAAATGTAACGGATTATATTTAGATGTTCAGAATGGACAGACTGAAAATGGGACAAATGTTCGTGTATGGACAGGGAATGGCACAGCTTCTCAAAAGTGGAAGTTCATTGCTTGGGGCGGTGATATAGGACAAACAATCGCAGATGGAGATTATTGTATTGTTTCGGAGAAGAATGACGATAAATGTTTAGAGGTTGCCTCATCGTCCATAGAAGATAGGGCAGGTATCCAGTTAAATAATATGGAATGTAAGGAAAATCAAGTGTTTCATATTTCCTATATAGAAAATGGATATTATAAGATCGTAAATAAAAACAGTAATAAATGTGTGGATGTGTATGAAGGAAAAACATATTCAGGAACAAATGTAATTCAGCATAAGGAAACAGGTGGTGATAATCAGCAGTGGATTATTAAGTCGACATCAAATGATGCATTTAATATTATTTCCAAGTGCAGTGGTTTATATATTGGAGCAGCAGATAATGATACAGAAACAAATATTCGAATGGGAATTGGAAATGGTACTGTAAATCAGAAATGGAAATTGAAAAAATACAATCCGCTAAAGGAAATCAAAATTACATCTGCTCCACAAAAAACAAAATACAATGTTGGGGATATAATAGATAAAACGGGAATGGTAGTAAAGGCATACTATAATGATGGAACGAGTAAAATAATTACAAATTATAATATACAAGGAAGTACAGAACAAAAAGGCAGTCAACGAGTAGTTCTTTCTTATAGTGAAGATGGAGTTATAAAAACGACATCATATAGTATAGAAGTAGTACAACCAATTTCAACCTTAAAAATTACTGATTCTAATGGAATAATATATGATAATTGTATTCTTCAAGTAGGAAAAACAATAACTTTTTGTGCAGAAATAAGTCCTGAGGATGCAGACTTGCAAAACGTATATTGGAGCTCGAATAATGAATCTGTAGTTTCGATAGATAAAAATGGAAAAGTAACTGCGAAGCAGTATGGTTCAGCAGTGATTTATGTGACAACAGAAGATGGAAAGAATCAAGAAAAATGTGAATTAAGAGTTATGGGAGGAAAAATCATCTATGGAGATGTTAATGGTGACAGAAGAATTACTGCTACAGATCTTTCAAAAATAGGAAATGCTGCTGCAAATAATATTTCATTATCTAAAGAAGAAAAAGAAATCTGTGATTTGAATGGAGATGGCGTTGTTAATGAAGAAGATCAAAACTTATTAATGCAGTTTTATGTAAAACAGATTAAATATTTTCCAGTAGAAACCTTACTTGACAGCATAAAAATATCTTCTTTTCCATCTAAACTAAATTATTTGATAGGTGAATCTTTTGATAAGTCAGGAATGAAGGTTATGGCTTACTATCGGAATGGAATTAGCAAAGAGATTACAGAATATGAATTAAATGGAAATACTGACAAGATTGGAACTCAAAAAGTGTCAATTTCTTACACAGAAAATGGAATAACGAAAACAGCAGAATTTACCATCAAAGTAAATACCGCCTGTGAAGCAGATGGTCACACATATGATGATGGGATTGTTACAAAAACGTCCACCTGTACCGAAAAAGGAATCAGGACTTATACCTGTACCATTTGCGGACAGGCAAAAACGGAAGAAATTGCAATAGACACCAAGAATCATACCCATACAGAATTACGAAACCAGAAAACACCGACCTGTGAAACTACAGGTTATACCGGAGATACCTACTGTACCGACTGTAACACGAAAATCTCTACCGGTAAAACAATCGTAGCCACAGGGCACAAAGCAGGAACAAAAGAAATCGAAAATAGAATCCAGCCGACCTGTACCTCATCCGGCTCTTATGAGGAAATCATCTCCTGTACCGTATGTAAAAAAGAATTGAGCCGGAATAAAATAACGATTCAGACGTTGGGACATTCATGGAAAGAACAATCAGTTACAAAACCAGCGACTTGCAGCGAAAAAGGGGAAAAACAATTTATTTGCACGATTTGTCAGGCGACAAAAACGGAAGAGCTGCCAATGGATTGGAATCATCATACAAGGACAGAAATCAAAAACGCAAAAGCAGTCTCCTGTGCGAAAGAGGGTTATACCGGTGATACATGGTGTCTGGATTGTGGCAGACTGGTTTCTCAAGGTCAAACGATAAAGGTTACAGACCACCAGTGGGACGAAGGAACTATCACAAAGGCGGCGACCTGTTCTACGAAAGGAGAAAAAACATTTACCTGTAACACTTGCAAGCTGACGAGAACAGTAGAAACAGATTTAGATCCATCCAATCATATTCATACAGAACGAAAAAATGCGACTACGACAAGCTGCCATCGTGCCGGATATACAGGCGACCTGTACTGTACGGATTGCGGAGAAAAGCTTGCGAAGGGAGCAGAGATTCAACCGTCCGAACATCAATGGGACGAGGGAAAAATGACACAGGAAGCAACCTGCATCTTAAATGGAATCGTGACATATACCTGTACCGTTTGTGGTGAGGAAAGAACAGAAACAATAAAGAAGGATTCCTCCAATCATCAAAGTACAGAAATCAAGAATGCAGCTTCGGCGACCTGTTCTGCAAAGGGATATACCGGAGATCTTCTCTGCGCAGACTGTGGCGAGCTTCTGGAAAAAGGAAAGACAATAGAAGCCTTGGGACATAAGGCAGGAGCTGCAGTGGAAGAACATATGACACAGGCGACTTGTACAAAAGAAGGTTCCTATGAAGAAGCTGTTTATTGCACGGAATGCGGATTGGAAATCAGTCGCACCAAAATAACCATTCCATCTACCGGACATGAGTGGGAAGACAGTGAAATCGTACAGCCGGCTACCTGTACGATGAGAGGAATAAAAAATGCGACTTGTAGGAGCTGCGGAAAGACCAAGACGGAGTATATAGAGATAGACTCAGAAAATCATGATTATCAGAGCATTATCACAGAACCATCATGTACAGAGAAAGGATATACGACACATATCTGCAGCAGATGTGAGAGCTTTTATGTGGATTCTTTTACAGATTGCAGCGGACATCAGTGGAATAACGGTATCGTGACGAAAAAAGCGACATGCCAGACAGAGGGAACGAAAACTTTCACTTGTAAGGAGTGTGATACGGTAAAGAAAGAAAAGATAGAGAAGATGCCACATGATTTTCGAATGGTTCTTACAAAGGCAGGGTTAAAAAAAGAAGGAAGCATTGCCAAAGTATGTCAGTATTGCAAGGAAAAGTTAGAGGTTCAGGCAATTTCTGCAGCAGGGTCATTGGAACTTTTGGAGAATGAGTATGTCTATGACGGGAAAAAGAAATGTCCGAAGGTGAGTGTCTTTGACACGGAAGGAAAAGAGATTGCAGCATCAAATTATACAGTAAAATACTCTAAAAATAAAAACGCAGGAGTTGCAGAGGTAAAAATCATATTTCACGGAAATTACAGTGGAAGCATAAAAAAGACATTTAAAATCAATCCGAAAAAGCCGACAGTGAAAGCTAAAGCAGAGAAGAAAGGGTTCCGGCTCGGGATGAAATCCTTGTCTTCTGTTGGAGGAGCCGTGGGATATGAAATTTATTATTCTATAAATGGAGATTTTACAGCAGCGGAAAAGAAAATCATTCGTGGAACGAGTATTCAGGTGAAGAAGTTAAAGGCAAAGACAAAATATTATGTGAGAGTTCGGGCGTATCAACTGGTGAAGGGCAGGAAGCTGTATTCGGAGTGGACGAGCGGCAGTGTAAAGACAAAACGATAGTATAACATAAAAACTATTATAAAAGTATAAAGGTGTCAAAAATATTATAATTTTTATATTTTTGGCACCTTTTACTGTGAAGTGATTGATTCTATATGTATCGAAAAATAAATGGAGCATATAAGATGGCAGGAGCAAAGGTGATGGGCACATTCTCAAGGAAAAGAGCGGGTGGCTGACGAGAGAAACAGATTGGGAAGAATCATGGGAGAGACAGGATTATTCGACCGATGATTGACATGATCAGGTGCTTCTTGTTATAATATGACCAAATTATGTAGGATGCGAAAGGAAATATTCTGCCCAATAGAACCACAGAAGACTGGAGGTGACGACAATGGCAAGAACAATTTCAATAGGAGTACAGGACTTTGCAGGTCTTATTGAGAATGACGGTTTTTATATTGATAAGACATCGTTTATTGAGGAATGGTGGAACAATCGGGATAGCGTCACTTTGATAACCCGTCCTCGACGTTTTGGCAAGACGATAACAATGAGTATGTTCCATTACTTTTTTTCTTTGAAATATGTAGGAAGAAGCCACCTGTTCGAAGGGCTTGATATATGGAAGGACGAGAAGCTAAAGAGCCTTCAAGGAACATATCCGGTCATATTTATGACATTTGCGGGTGTGAAGGGAAGGACATATGAGGAGGCAGTCAAAACGATTAAGATAGGGATTGTTAACCTGTTTCAGCAATATGATTATCTTATGAATTCGAATAAACTAAATAAAACAGAGAAGAAACAGTTTGATGCAGTTCGCGAGGATATGGATGATGTCCATGCTGAATTATCACTTAATCTTCTCTCAACTTTGCTTGAAAAACATTATGGATAGAAAGTCCTTATCTTTCTCGATGAATATGATACACCGTTACAGGAGGCTTATGTCCAAGAATATTGGGATGATATGGCGGCATTTATCCGTATAATGTTCAATAATACCTTCAAGACGAATCCGTCAATGGAAAGGGCAATCATGACGGGAATTACAAGGGTGAGTAAAGACACCGCAGGCGTGCCTTGGCAATCGATTTTTTCAGATCTTAATAATCTGATCGTTGTGATGACGACCTCAGATTTATATTCCACAGATTTTGGATTTACAGAGAACGAAGTTTTTGCAGCATTAGATGAAATGGGGTATTCAAGTGAGGATAAACAGGAGATAAAGCTATGGTACGATGGTTTTATATTCGGATCATATTCAGACATATACAATCCGTGGTCGATTACACATTTTTTGAAAACGGGCAAGATTGATACCTACTGGGCAAATACAAGCGGCAATGGGCTTGTGGGACATCTTATTAGTAACGGGGCACCGAATATCAAGATGGATTTTGAAGAACTGATTACAGGCGGATCTGTGGAGGCTGCGATTGATGAACAGATCGTGTTCAGTCAGTTGGATGGGAATATCGATGCCATCTGGAGCCTGTTGTTGGCATCCGGATATCTAAAATGTGAAAAGATTATTCAGGAAACGCCGGAAGATACAGCAGTATACCAGCTTGTGCTTACCAACTTTGAAGTAAAGAAAATGTTTGAAAGGATGGTAGCTGGCTGGTTCAAGAAAGATGCTTCGTTCAATGAATTTGTGAAAGCCATGTTTTTGTGTGACCTTCGGGGAATGAATCAATATATGAACAAGGTGGCACTCAATACCTTTAGTTATTTCGATGCAGGAAAGAAACCGTCCGAAGAGAGTGAGCCGGAGAAGTTCTATCATGGCTTTGTATTGGGACTGCTCGTGGACAATGCAAAGAACTATGTCCTAAAATCTAATCGAGAAAGTGGCTGCGGAAGATATGATGGGGTGCTGGAGCCAAAGAATAAAAAGGATGTTGCAGTCATCATCTAGTTCAAGGTATATGACAAGGAATATGATAATGAAAATGACCTGACGGATACTGCAGCCAACGCCCTTGCACAGATTGAGGATAAGAAATATGCAATGAATCTGATCGCACGGGGAATCCTCCAAAAGAATATCCTTAAGTACGGGTTTGCATTTCGGGGAAAGAAGTGCCTGATACGAGGTGGAAGGATCCCCTGAAGCTGAAAAATCTATTTTCCCAAAAATCCTGTTTCGGAGCCAGATCGTGCTGTCAGAACGCTGTCTCGTGTCCTAAGATTGCTTCGGTGATAAAACGAACGATATAAAAATAGAGGTGACCAAATGCTAGAACCCAAAGAAATCCACATATCTCCCATGCCAAAGACATGGATCTTAGATCTGGATGGAACGATATTAGTCCATGATGGCCCATATATCATCGGAAAAGATCAGTTTCTCCCGGGAGCAAAGGAATTTTTAGATCAAATACCCAAAAGAGACATGATTATTTTTCTGACGGCAAGGAGCAATTATGAAAAGGCGCATACCTTAAAATTTCTAAAAGAAAATCATGTACGCTACGATCATATCATTTTTGAGGCAGGGCAGGGAGAACGGATCATGATCAACGACACAAAACCGGATGGTCTGGTGACGGCGATCGCGGTGAATACGACAAGAGACCGGTTCTGTCAGACGAATTTTGTGACAGATGATTCGATGGGAACGATATATGACTATGAAGCTATGCTTCTTAGACTACATTCGGATTTCCCGCTGCTTCGCAGCTCCCTATTCAAGGCTCTTGGTAGAAACACGGAACTGGTCGGCAATCCCGTGGGTTGGTCATGATGATTTATGAGAACATATTCAGAGCGGAATGTTTGCCGCTTTTTTGATTGGCAGGATTATATGGTCAAATAATTTTTCTTGCCCTTTTTGGGGTCTTGTGATAAAATAAAAAATGTTTTAATGTGTTTTTTCATAGGATAAAAATATGGTTTCGTTTACTATGCAGCTATATAAAAGAAAAATGGGTAGGATATCGACGGTGCCTTCGGGCAGCTTTACAGAAGATATCAGGAAAAACATGGGGGAAATGCCCCAAAGTGATGTTTGGTACTAGGAGGAAAAGATGAAGTCTTGGGCGAAAACAGATATCGGAAGACTTAGAAAGTCGAATCAGGACAGTGTATTTGCGACAGATCAGAAAATCGGCAGCCTGTCGAACCTGTATATTGTGGCCGACGGTATGGGCGGGCATAATGCAGGTGATTTCGCATCTAAGTTTACGATCGAGACTGTAACACACGAAATTGAACATTCAGAGGAGGAGAGCCCGATTCGGTGTATTGCCAATGCGATTCAGATTGCGAATCAAAAGCTGATAGAGACAGCCTCTTCCAGCGTGGTCTTAGAGGGGATGGGAACGACGATCGTTGTGGCAACGGTCGTGGAAGATCATCTCTATGTGGCAAATGTAGGAGACAGCAGGTTATATCGGATCAAAAATGTCATTCAGCAGATTACAAGAGATCATTCCTGGGTCGAGGAAATGGTTCTTCGGGGAGAAATGACGCACGAGCAGGCGCGGGTTCATCCTGACAAAAATATTATTACCCGGGCTGTTGGCGCAATGGATCGGATTTTGATCGACTTTTTTGATTTAGAGCTGAATCAGGGAGATTTCTTTCTGATGTGTTCAGATGGTCTGTCCAATATGGTGGAGGATCAGCAGATGTTAGAGGTTGTTTCGCGGGATTTGACAGTAGAGGAAAAAGCGAAAATATTGATTGATATGGCGAATGAGCAGGGAGGACGTGATAATATCAGCGTGATCCTTGCAGAATATGAGTAGAAACATTCATCTGCTTTGAAATTCCGGAAAATCCGAAAATAAGGTAAAATTTGCAGAACTGAAATTTGCAGGAAAGGATGCAGCAGTTTCATGATAAATGAAGGAATGGTAATCGGAGAACGCTATGAGATCGTCGGAAGAGTCGGATCTGGCGGAATGTCCGAAGTGTATAAAGGAAAAGATCTTTCGCTGAATCGCTATGTAGCGATTAAAGTGCTGAAAAGAGAATACAGTAATGATAAAAATTTTCTATCGAAATTCAGGACGGAAGCGCAGTCTGCTGCAGGATTGACGCATCCGAATATTGTGAGTGTCTATGATGTCGGGGCAGATAAGGATCTGCACTACATTGTCATGGAATTAGTAGAAGGAATCACCCTAAAATCATATATCGAAAAAAAGAATCGTTTAAATATGAAGGAAGCCGTCAGCATCGCGATCCAGGTTTCCATGGGAATTGAGGCGGCGCATGCGAATCATATCATCCATAGGGATATCAAGCCGCAAAATATCATCATTTCCAAAGAAGGAAAGGTCAAGGTGACGGATTTTGGAATCGCGAAGGCCGCGACCTCCCATACGATCAGCTCCAATATCATGGGATCCGTCCATTATGCTTCCCCGGAGCAGTCAAGGGGAGGCTATATTGATGAAAAGAGCGATGTTTACTCCCTCGGAATCACTTTGTATGAGATGGTGACTGGCAGAGTTCCATTTGACGGTGAGTCTGCCGTGGAAATTGCGATCAAACATCTCCAGGATGAAATCGAGCCGCCAAGCACTTACGCGCCGGATCTTCCCATCAGTGTAGAAAAAATCATTTTAAAATGTACCCAGAAAAGTCCGGATCAGAGATATATGAGCTTTGGAGAACTGATTTCCGATCTAAAGCACTCTCTGATGAGTCCGGATGAAGATTTTGTGAAATTTACGCCGCTGACCAGTAGGAATACCAAGGTTTATGATGATGAGGCTGCCGAGCGGCTGCGTCGAGGAAATGGAATCGCAAACGTAAATGCAAATGCAAATGGAAACAGCGAGTCTTTGACAGAGTTGTTCCCAGATTCGTCGTATGAGAAAAATAGAGGTTCAAAAGAAACAGAAAAAGCAGATGGTTTTGATCCTAACGTAGAGAAGCACGATTATGACAATGATGAAGATGCTTATATCGATGATGGAAAAAGTGAATATGATGAATACCCGGATGATTTGGATGATGATTCCGATGATGGAGAGCTGAATCCTAAAATCGAAAAGGTCATTACGGTTCTTGGAATTATTGCTGGTATCATCATCGTCATTATTGTGCTCTATATCGTTGGCAATGTAATGGGGATTTTTAAGTTTGGACCTTCCAGCAAGAACGAAGATACTGCCGTGGAACTGACACAGGATACCTCAGACGAGGAAGAAAAAGAGGAAAAGGTCAAGGTGACCTCGGTGGTCGGGATGGATTATGAGGATGCTGCCGAGTTCTTGAAGGAAAAAGGGCTTGGAATCTCCAAAAAGTCCACGGAGGCTTCGGACATTTATCCGGAGGACGCCATTATTTTTCAGGAGATCCAGGAAGGTACCGAAGTGGAAAAAAATACAACGATTCCTGTCGTTGTCAGCTCCGGTCAGGAAAAAATCTTTTTAAATGATGTCAAAGGTGAAGAAGCAGAGACAGCGATGAAGAAGCTCAAAGAACAGGGTGTGGAAAAAACGGCGACAAAGTATGAATACAGCACCGAAGTGGAAGAGGGATGCGTCATTTCTATGTCACCTTCAGCTGGCAGCAGCATCACCAAGAATGAAACGGTTACCCTGACGATCAGCCAGGGTCCGGAAATTTTGGAAACGACCGTTCCGGCGCTATATAATACACCGGAGGCAGAGGCGAGAAATGCGCTGGATGCCAATCATTTAACATGTACAGAGGTTCAGTCACAGTACAATAATGATATTGCTCAGGGAAATGTCATCTATCAGTCCATCGAGGCAGGCAGTGTCGTAGAACAGGGAACCGGAGTATTGCTCATTGTCAGTGCAGGACCGGATCCGGCACTCCAGAATGTTCCTTATGTCGGCAGCATCACGATACGTACAAAAGATCTTTTGATTCCGGAAGATGGAGCACAGGTGCGGTTTGAATTGGTTCAGAATGATTCTACTTCGACGGTATATGATCAGTTCGTAACGCCGGATTCTGACAAGATTGAGTGTACGATGCCTGGTATTTCCGGTGTCAATACCGGAAAGGTCAATGTATATGTCAATGATCAGCTGGTGAACGGATATGATATTGGCTTTACGCCACAGCAGTAGGATGAAGACTGGGGAAATATGAAAGGAAAAATTATCAAGGGGATTGCAGGGTTTTACTATGTAAATGCAGAGGATTCCAATCTCTATGAGTGCAAGGCAAAGGGGATTTTCCGAAAAAAGGGCGTCAAGCCACTGGTGGGAGATTTTGTCCGTTTTGAAGTCATTGATGAAGAAGAGCAGACAGGAAATATTATTGAGCTTCTTCCAAGGAAAAATGCTTTGATTCGGCCGGCAGCAGCAAATATCGATCAGGCACTAGTGATTTTTGCTGTGGATCAGCCGGCTCCGAATTTTCATCTGCTGGATCGCTTTCTGATTTTAATGGGGAGCCAGCAGATTTCCTGCCTGGTCTGCTTCAACAAAAAGGATCTTGCGACCGGAAAACAGCTGGAGGAAATAAAAAGAAGGTATGAACCAGCACAATATCCAGTGATTTTTTCTAGTACGCTGGGTCAGACAGCCGGAGCATTCGATGAGGAGAGTGGAATCGGAATGCTAAAATCGTTCCTTAAGTCCAAAACGACGGCAGTAGCCGGACCGTCAGGAGTAGGAAAATCTTCCATCATCAATTGCCTGCAGTCTGAGATTACGATGGAGACAGGAAAAATCAGTGAGAAAATTGATAGAGGAAAACACACGACGCGTCATTCAGAACTGATCTATATGGGGGATCAGTCCTATATCATGGATACGCCGGGATTTAGTTCGATTTATTTGGATTCGATAAAAGAAGAAGAGGTCAAAGAACTGATGCCGGAGTTCCTGGCGTATGAATCACAATGCCGGTTTCAAGGGTGTATGCATTTGGGGGAGCCGGAATGTGGAGTCAAGTCTGCTGTGTCCTGCCAAAAGATTCATGCGGGCAGGTATCTGAATTATCAAAAAATCATAGAAGAAAAGAAAAACTCGAAGAGCAGGAGGAGGTATTTCTAATATGGAAATAAAGCTGTCACCGTCAATTTTGGCGGCGGATATTTTGAGGTTGGAAAGTGAGGTGCAGAGTGCGGATCGGGCAGGCGCGGATTACATACATATAGATATTATGGATGGCTTTTTTGTTCCCAGCTTGTCTTTTGGTTTTCCTGTCGTTCGGGCTGTCCGCAGCTGTACGGAAAAGATTCTGGATGTACATCTAATGGTTTCTGAGCCGGAACGCTATGTGGAGCGGTTCGTTGAAGCCGGAGCGGACATTGTCACTGTTCACGTCGAGGCATGCAAGCATTTGGATCGTGTGATTTCACAAATCCAGCACGTTGGGGCAAAGGCAGGGGTCGCCTTGAATCCGGCAACATCTCTGGATACGATCAAATATCTTTTAGATAAAGTGGATATGGTGCTTTTGATGACGGTCAATCCCGGGTATGGCGGGCAGAGATATATTCCATATTGTACAGAAAAAATCAGGGATCTCCGCAAAATTTTAGATTCCTGTGACAGGGATATCGATTTGGAAGTCGATGGAGGCGTGAATCGAAAAAATCTTGCAGAAATCGTTTCGGCAGGAGCCAATGTCATTGTATCCGGAACAGCGATTTTCCGGGGAAATATAGAAGAAAATATGAGAGAATTTCAGGAGATTATAAAATTATGAGATTTGTATTAGTTGCTGGAGGACGGATCTTAGATGAATTTGCTCTTCTGGTTTTAAAGGAGCTGCGCCCGGATCGTGTGATTGCAGTGGATTCCGGAATGGATTTTCTGGCAAGGAATCAGTTGAGCGCAGATTTAATGATTGGAGACTTTGATTCGATTTCAGAGGAAGTATTAAAAGAGCATGGAGAAAAAACAGAAAGAATGTCTTTTCCTGGAACAAAGGATGAGTCAGATTTGGGTCTTGCCATCATGGAGGCAATCAAACGTGGGGCGACGGAGATTTATATTTTGGGAGGCTTAGGAGGAAGGTTCGACCATTCCGTCGCAAATGTGCAGGCGATGACTTATGCCCTGCGCCGCGATATTCCTTGTTTTTTACTGGATGAAAAGAACCGGATTCGGTTGATCAACAAGCGTACCTCTATAAAAAAGAAGGATCAATATGGAAAATATGTTTCCATTCTGGCCTTCACATCAGAGGTCACAGGCGTAAGCTTAAAGGGGTTTTATTACCCGGTTGAAAATGCAATTTTTACCGTGAATTATCCACTGGGCGTCAGCAACCAGATCATTGATGAAAAAGCTGTGATCGAATTAAAGTCCGGCGTCCTGCTTTTGATCGAGTCTTCTTAAAAAAACAATTAATTTATGAATGTTTCTCATGTTTTTTCGGACTCTGACCGATATACTAAATGATAGTATAGGTTTTGAAGGCAGAAATCTCTCCTGAGCTTCCAATGCCTGGAGAGAAATTGAGAATCATACCGGTACATCGTAGATTTTTCAGGAAAGGAGGTTGAGAATATGGCAAATTTATATAGTTTATCCAATTTTTATGGAATGGCAGGATATGGCAGCAGCTTATTTGGAGGAACCTCCAGTACATCTTTGTATAATAGCCTTTCCCAGTACAGTACCTTACGTTCCGGAGCTTATGGGAAGCTGACAAGATCCTATTATGGAACACAGAATTCGGTACAGGGAACTTCCAGTACAAGGAGCACATCTGGTACGAGCAGTACTTCATCAACATCAAAAAGCTATAGCTCCTATCAGTCTGCACAAAGAGCGAATCTGTCGTCAAGCTTTGCCAAGAGCAGTACAGCGCTTTCTTCCGTCAAATCGTCTGCTGCTGAGTTAAAGAAAACAGCAGATCAGCTTACGGATACCCAGAAAGGCAATGTCTTCGAAAAAAAGACGGTCACAGCAGAAGATGGCACGACATCACAGGCGTATGATACCAAGGCAATTTACGAGGCGGTCAGTAGCTTCGCGGAAAGCTACAATGACACGGTGGATTCCTTAAAGAATGTGACATCCAGTTCAGTAAAAAATGCAGGGGAGAGCCTGGAGCGGATGACGAGCGTTATGAAGAAAAGTCTGTCTGGTGTCGGGATTTCTATTGGGACGGACGGAAAGCTTTCAGTGGATGAAAAGACGTTCAAAAACGCAGATATGGATAGTGTAAAATCCTTGTTTAACGGAACCGGTTCCTATGCAGGAATCATTACTTCTTCCGCATCTCGTTTGGCGACACAGGCATCCAATCAGATTAGTCAGACCAATGGAAGTCTGTATGGAAGCAGCGCTTCACTGTATAATAGTTATCTGAATGGATCATTATACAATGGATTTTTCTAATTCTCTTTTGACTGTTGCTATCAGAGAAAAAGGCAAGCAGAATGCGTAGGTTATTGACGCACAGTTCTTAAATGAGGCTGTCACAAAAAACAATGTGCTTTGATGTAGTTCGTATTTACAAGACTATATTTGACAAATGTTTTTGTGATAGCCCTTTTGTTATACTCATGAACGAAATGGCTTGCCGTTTTGTTCATGAGTCGCGCCGGATTTTGGTCGCGTAACAGCGAAAGTCACTGTATATCCCGGAATTGTTCGATGACAAGTATAGCGGGGCACATTAGCAGGATTGTGGAAATGGATTTCAAGATAAATCAAGGAGGATGATAATATGGCAAGTTCATTTTATGGTGTTTCTGCTTATCAGCAGACAAATCAGGTATGGAAAAAAGGAACGGCAAAAAAGGAAGCCGTTACTTCCACGGAATCAAAGAAAACAGAAGCAGCGCAGGCACAGGATCTTCAAGAACTTTCAAACATAAAGACCACCAGCTTTAAGCCAATCGATCTTCAAAGCTCATTGGTTCCGCAGGTGACGGAATCGTATGGCTATACGATTGGGGAGGCAGAGCTGTCGGACAAGGCAAAGGACTATTATAATTCCTTGAAATCCAAATTTGGAAATGCAGAATTTGTCCTTGTCAGCAAGGATATGAAGTCTCAGGTTCAGGCAAACGCCTCTTCCTATGGGAATGCGAATAAGATGGTCGTTCTCATTGACGAAGAAAAATTGGAGCGTATGGCTGAGGATGAGTCCTACCGTAAAAAATATGAGGGCATTATTTCTATGGCAGGTCAGCAGCTGGCCGGGATGAAGAATAGTCTTGCCAGCAGTGGGGCTTCAGTCAAAAATTTTGGGATGTCGGTAGATTCTAATGGTTCCACAGACTTTTTTGCTGTGATGGATCAAACGAATGAAGCTCAGACCCAGCGGCTCGAAAAGAAAGCCGCAGAGAAAAAGGCAGAAGGAAAGAAAGCGAAAAAGCTGCAGGAACAAAAGCGGACTGAAAAGAGAGCAGAGAAAAAAGCTGCTGAACAGAAAAGAGCAGAAAAGAGAGAAGAGCAGAAGACAGATCAAAAAACAGATTCGAAAGATACTGCTAAGAAGCCGGACGAGAATTCTGCGACGTCCGCTGTGGAAATACATTCGGATTCACTGGAATCATTGCTGCGAAATATCCAGAACAAGGTATTTTCTGCCCGTACAGACAGTATTATGACAGAAAAAGAAAAAATTGTTGGACAGCATTTTGATCTGAAGGGATGATTATCGTAAACGTATAAAATGGTTACTATTCACAGCCACTATCCCGCAAGGTATTTTCATGCGTTTTTTGCACACCGAAGGCGTACAGAGTATGAAAATCCGGGGCA
>CADBUD010000037.1 GCA_902797785.1 uncultured Lachnospiraceae bacterium | reverse complement strand
CTGCCCCGGATTTTCATACTCTGTACGCCTTCGGTGTGCAAAAAACGCATGAAAATGCCTTGCGGGATAGTGGCTGTGAATAGTAACTTTGATGGGTTATACATCGTAACATTTGACGAAATCCATTTTTCCATGTATGATAGACAGGAAACTGTGTATCCACAATATAAATGATTCAGCGGTCAAAAGTGCGAATATTGGGACAATTGCGGCGCATGGAACAATCTGTCCGAATCACTTTTGACGGATAAATCATAACTATAAGAAAGGAGACAACCCCATGGCATTTGATGGAATTGTTGTCAAAAACATCGTACATGATCTAAACCAATGTCTGATCAACGGCAGACTCAGTAAAATCGCGCAGCCGGAGAGCGATGAGCTCCAGTGGACCATCAAGACCCCGGCCGAACAATACCGGCTCCTGCTTTCCGCAAGCGCCTCCCTCCCTCTGCTCTATCTGACAGATATGAATAAACCCTCTCCCATGACCGCTCCGAACTTCTGCATGCTTTTAAGAAAGCATATCGCCAACGGACGAATCGTATCCATCACGCAGCCGGGACTCGAACGGATCGTAGACTTTGAAATCGAGCACTATAATGATCTGGGAGATTTATGTACCAAGCATATTATGGTCGAGCTGATGGGAAAGCACAGCAACATCATCTTCTGTGATGACCAGATGAAAATCCTTGATAGTATCAAGCATATTTCCGCACAGGTCAGCTCCGTCCGGGAAGTCCTTCCCGGAAGAGACTATTTTATCCCGGATACCCGTCATAAAAAAGATCCCCTGACGGTAGAAAAAGAGGAATTCCTGCGGCTCTTATCCGAGAAGAACACGGCTTGCTCCACCGCCCTTTATCAGGTGTTCACCGGCATCAGCCCCCTTGTTTCTGAAGAACTGTTTTTCCGTGCTTCACTGGATTCATCCCTTCCGTTTGGGGAATTTTCTTCCACAGAGCAGCTGCATTTTTACCGGATTTTTTCTGAATTTATCGAAGATTTGACTTCCGGAAATTTTTCCCCCTGCATCGTGTGGCAGGATGGGGCTCCGACAGCCTTTTCTTCCATCCGGCTAAGTATGTATTCTGATCTAAAGCTTCAGGAATTTGAACATATTTCTCCCCTTCTTTCCCAATACTATAAGGAAAAAGAAGTCGTCACGCGGATTCGTCAAAAATCCGTAAATCTCCGAAAGATCGTTTCCAATGCCCTGGAGCGGAGCCGAAAAAAATACCAGCTTCAGATGCGTCAGCTTGATGACACCAAAAAGCGGGACAAATTCAAGCTATACGGCGAGCTGATCAGTGTTTATGGATATGGCTGCAAAGAAGGCGATACCATTTTAGAAGCAGAAAACTATTATACCAACGAGATGGTAAAAATTCCGATCGATCCGACTCTTTCTGTTGCTGAAAATTCGCAAAAATACTTTCAAAAATACAATAAGCTCAAGCGAACCTATGAAGCACTGAGTGAACTGACCAAAGAAACGGAGGAAGAAATCCTGCATTTAGAATCGATCGAGAACAGCCTGCAGATTGCCGTTTCTGAAACGGATCTTGCCCAGATTCGGGAGGAACTGGTCCACGCCGGATATATCAAAAAAAGAAGTACTGGTGGAAAGCAGCACCGTCTGCCAAAAAGCAAACCATTCCACTATCGTTCCCATGATGGATTTGACATTTATATTGGAAAAAACAATTTTCAAAATGACGAGCTGACCTGGAAATTTGCCCGCGGCAATGACTGGTGGTTCCATGCTAAAAAAATGCCCGGATCCCATGTCATCGTCCGTACCGATGGAAAAGAGCTCCCGGATCGGACTTTTGAAGAAGCAGCCCGGCTCGCCGCCTATTATTCCAGCGGGAGAAACGGAGAAAAAGTAGAAATCGACTATCTCGAACGAAAAAATGTAAAACGGCCAAATTCCGCCAAGCCCGGATTCGTCATTTATTACACGAATTACTCCATGACGATTTCTCCTGATATTTCAGGAATCCCGTTGATTGAAGATTGAATTTCGCCCCATCAGGGGACAATATCAGAAAACAGAAAGGAAATTTTTATGTCTTTATGGATGGAATATCTTTGGTATTTTTTGATCTATGCCTTTATTGGATGGTGTGTTGAAGTCGCTTATGCCGCTGTCAAGACCAAAAGCTTTTTAAACCGCGGGTTCTTATTTGGTCCGGTCTGCCCGATCTATGGAGTCGGGATGATCATCGTCCTTTTCACCTTAAATCCTCTCCGGCACAATCTTTTGCTTTTATTTGCCGGTTCCTTTCTTCTTACCTCAGGGCTGGAGCTTCTGACCGGCTTTATCCTTGAAAAGCTGTTCCATACGAAATGGTGGGACTACTCCATGCGCCCGTTCAATATCGGCGGTTATGTCTGCCTGCGTTTTTCTCTCTACTGGGGCGTCGGCGGTATCTTTGCTGTCGATCTCCTGCATCCACCGATCGCTGTTTTTGTTCGGCATCTGCCGATGGCTGTATCCTATTTGCTTTTGATGATTCTTGTCCCGGCCTTTGCTGCCGATCTGGTTCTGACGGTGTTCAATATTTTGCATATTCAAAAACACATCCGGGTCGTGGAAGGTATCGAACGGCGCCTTCATTCCATCTCTGAGGAGCTGGGATCCGATATTTCTGACGGAGTCCTGCTTTCCATGGAAAAAAATGAAGCGTTACAGAAAAAAATATCCGAAAAAAAAGAGCAGTTCGAAGCCATCAAGAAACAGCTTCAGGAATTTTACCAGTCAAAGAAGTTTTTTGGCGGCCGACTATTCCATGTCTTCCCCGCTCTAAATAAGATGTGGAACGAACGCCGGCGCTTCCAGGAAAAAATCATGGAAGAGCTGGAGCGGTATCTAAGCTGAGAAAGCTCCCCTTTTGGGGAGCCTCAGCTTATTTTCATATTTTGGACCATTCTTTTGATTCCATTTAAAACTGCCGCAGCGGTCATTTTGCCGGCACCATTCGGTCCGGCAAATCCAACGATTTCTCCGGGATATATTTCAAAGGACAGGTCGTCTACGGCTTTTTGATCCTTCCCATAAATCATAGTAAGATGATTTGCTTTTATCACAACAGTACGATTCCCCTTTTTTCTGCCTCGTCATGCATTTCCTGCGGCCAGATCGATGCCTGCACCTCCCCGATGTGGGCTTTTCTCAAATAGAACATACAGATTCTTGACTGTCCGATTCCGCCTCCGACAGTATAAGGAAGTTTCCCTTCTAATAATGCTTTTTGGAATGGAAGCTCCATCCGCTCTTCACAACCGGCCGCTTTCAGCTGCTCCTTTAACGCCTCTTCATCTACACGAATTCCCATGGATGACAATTCCAATGCAATATCCAAAACCGGATAATATACAATGATATCTCCGTTTAATTTCCAGTCATCATAATCCGGTGCGCGCCCGTCATGCGGCTCTCCGGAATTCAGGGCTCCTCCGATCTGCATCAAAAAGACAGCACCATATTCCTTTGCAGCTTCTCTTTCCCTCTCCTTAGCTGTAAGGAACGGATAGCGATCCTCTAATTCCTGCGTTGTCACGAAGGTGATCTTTTCCGGAAGAATCGGTGGAATAGCCGGATACTTGTTCGCTACATACTTTTCCGTCACTCTCAAAGCTTCATAAACACTGTTCACCATCTTTTTTAAGGTTTCTTCCGTCCGTTCTTCCTTGGCAATGACCCGTTCCCAGTCCCACTGATCCACATAAACCGAATGGAGATTATCCAGATCCTCGTCCCTGCGGATCGCGTTCATATCGGTATACAGACCTTCGCCAACCGAAAAACCATATCGGCCAAGTGCATGACGTTTCCATTTCGCAAGGGAATGAACCACCTCTACCTTTGCATCATCCAGCTCTTTGATTCCAAAGCTGACCGGTCGCTCTACTCCGTTTAAGTTATCATTCAGACCGGACTGCGGTTCTACGAACAGCGGCGCAGAGACACGGGTAAGGTTTAATTGGACGGTCAATTCTCTTTGGAAAAAATCCTTTACTTCCTTAATCGCGATCTCGGTTTCCCGCAGATTCATAAATGGATGGTAGTCTTTTGGAATATTTAGTTCTTTCATCTTTTCCTGCTCCTTTTCTTTGTTTTTATAAATACCCTCGCAAGCGAGCATTTTTCCTCATTATATCACATTTTGATTTTCTCTGCCAAGAGTCTTGACGAATAAATCCTTTCATTGGTATAATAGTAACAGATTTGTGGTAAAATCTACCTGATTTTTCGTTTTTTATCACAAAAATAAATTTAAGGAGGTTCCAGATTATGGAATTTAAAGAACTCATTGAAGCAAGAAGAAGTATCCGTTCTTACAAACCGGATACCACGGTTTCCAAAGAACAGATCGAGGAGATCATCGCTGCTGCCCAGGAGGCACCGACATGGAAAAATTCTCAGACCGGACGGTACTATGTCCTGCTCGATCCGGAAAAAAAGGCGGATGTGATTTCCAGCTGTCTTCCTGATTTCAACCAGAAAAACTGCGTCAATGCACCGGCTCTTATTATTACTACCTTCGTAAAGACACGTTCCGGCTTTGAGCGGGATGGCAATCCGACGAATGAGCTCGGAGATGAATGGGGCGCTTATGATTTAGGACTTCAAAATGCTTATTTCATCTTAAAAGCAAAGGATATGGGGCTGGATACCCTGATTATGGGAATCCGAGATGCCGATGCGCTGAGAGAAAAATTAGAGATTCCGGAAAATGAAGAGGTCGTTGCTGTCATTTCTTTAGGATACCGTGACGGAGATGCTCCTCGTCCAAAGAGAAAAGAGACCGAAGCGATTACAAAGATTTTCTAATAAAAGAAAGATTACGGTTCACCCTTATACTCCCGCAAGATATTTATACTCATGTATCATACCTTGCGGGATTGGGACTGTAAATAGCAGCCCACCGGCTCATAAAAAAAGCTCCGCCAGAAAGACTGCAGCACACGATACAAATGCCACAGTCGTCAGATCTTTTCCCTTCCACGCAAATAAGACTGCTGCCACAAGACCACAGGCTGCCGACGCCATGGAATCCGTCGCGTATAATATAGCCGGGATCGTCATTGCTGTCAGGACAGCATAGGGAATATAATATAAAAATGACTGAATCCATCCGTTTTCAATTTTTCTTTTCATCGCTGCGAACGGCAAGGCGCGGATCAGATAGGTAGAGCCTGCCATGACCAGCAGATATAGAAAAAAACTCTTTTGTTCCATTTCCTATTCCTCCTGTTTTTTAGGGAAAACCGTGGCTCCGATTGCTGCGGAAATCACGGCACAGATGCTGACAGCCAGGCCGGAGGCCTTAAAGAGCGCCGGCACATAACGAAACAGACAGCTTAAGACTGCTGCAAGACCTGCTACAAAAATTACCGGCTTTTCCTGCTTCATCTGCGGTACCACAATCGCCACGAACATCCCATAAATCGCCACTCCAAACGCGCTCATCAAACGGTGCGGCAGGACATTTCCAATCAAAGCCCCGACAAGCGTACCTAACGTCCATCCCAAATATGGCACGACCGCCAGTCCGCTAAAAAAGGCCACCGAAACCTCTTCTTTCGCACTCGCCACAGCAAAAATCTCGTCCGTAACAAAAAATCCCAGGAGCCACCGATAGATTCCCTGAAATTTTTTTTCTGTTTTCTGTGATAGTGAAATCGACATGAACGAATATCTCACATTGATTACCAGCTGAGAAATCAGCATCTCCAGATACGCTCCCATCTGCCTCATCAGATCAATCCCGGCAAACTGACCCGCTGAGGTCACTGTCGTCATAGAAATCAAAACCGCCTGCCACCAGGTCAGGCCATAGGTAATCGCGATCAGTCCAAATGTAAATGAAACGGAAACATATCCCAGTCCAATCGGAATCCCGGATTTCACCCCTTCCATAAATTCCTTTCTTTTCCCCAATGGATTCTCACTCCTCTTTTTCTGTCTTATCGTAAGCGCATGTAAGTAACAAGAATTTATGCGCACAATAAATACTACTACAAATCAGTCAAAAAGTCCATATAAAAAACATAAGGCACCAAACATCTGAGCCTTATGTTTTTTAATTTCCTATATATCCGACTGCTCATCTATTACGCGAATCAGTTTTTGTATTTTTACCTCAAACTCTGTTACTATTCACAGCTCTGCTGTTCATAGCAACAAAATGCACATACCGAAGGCACACAGAGTGCAAATACTCCCTTTGGTCGT
>CADBUD010000036.1 GCA_902797785.1 uncultured Lachnospiraceae bacterium | reverse complement strand
TATCTGTGTTAAATTCCGTATCTGCCACCTTAAGCTCCGGTGTGACCACGGCTGCCTTAATAAATCCGTCTTTCATACAACCTCCTCATTCTATGCTTTCTTCTGTTTCCAGTTACGAACCTTTCATGATTCTTATTTCATCATGTGCCTAAGGATCGTAAATCCTCCACGTCGAACCTGTAGGCGGTATTGCAAAAGTCGCATTTTACTTCAATTGGTTCCTGATCCATGATCATCCGGTCAATCTCTTTTTTGCCCAGACTGATGATGGCGTTTTCTACCCGCTCCCGCGAACAATTGCAGGCGAATCTGGTCGGAAGCTTTTCTGACATGATAAGGTCTGTCCCCTGTTCTGTTCCCAGACCGCCTAAGAGCTGCTCTAAAATTTCCTCCGGAAGCATTCCTTCCTCCAGCATGGCCGTGACCGAAGAAACCTTCGCCAGCCGCTCCTCTAATGCCCGAATGGTATCCTCTTCTGTGAACGGCATAAGCTGTAGGATAAATCCTCCTGCCTGTTTCACCGTATTGTTTTTTTCCATCAGGACACCTAAGCCTACAGAGGACGGAATCTGCTCCGAGGTAGCAAAATAATAAGTCAGATCTTCCGCAATCTCGCTGGTCTGCAAAAATGTCTGCCCATTATACGGCTCCTTCATTCCTATATCACGGATGACATTTAAGATTCCCGGACCGACGGCTCCTCCGACATCCAGCTTTCCCTTGGCATTAGGCGGCAGCATAACGGAAGGATTTACTGCATAGCCTTTGACATTGGCATGGGAATCTGCCGTAACCGTCATCCCACGAATCGGACCGGAGCTTTTGATTTGAAGCGTCAGCAGATCCTTTTCCCCTTTCATCATCGTGCTCATCATGGCTCCGGCCGTCAGAAGCCGTCCCAATGCCGCCGTCACAATCGGACTGGTATGATGAATCTGTCTGGCATGTTCCGTCAGATGCTTCGTTGTCGCGGCAAACGCCCGAATGGAGGAATTGGCTGCGGTCGCTCTAATAATGTAATCTTCCATGGTTTTCCTGGGATGCCTGGTTGACAGGCAATCCCTTCCCTTTCATTTTTTTGTTTCTCCCGCTGCGATTCGCAGCAGGAGTCCTCCTCTAATGAGGATGTCTTCCTTGTTACATGCATCAATGAATCAACATAGCATCCCCAAAGGAAAAGAACCGGTACTGCTCCTTCACTGCCGTCTGATATGCACGCAAAATCTTCTCCCGATTCGAAAACGCCGATACCAGCATCAAAAGGGTAGACTCCGGCAGATGGAAGTTTGTAATCAGGGCATCCATGATCTGAAACTGATAGCCCGGATAGATAAAAATATCCGTATCTCCGCTCTTTGCTGTAAGCCTTCCATTTTCTGCTGCTGACTCTAACGTCCGACAGCTCGTCGTTCCGACAGAAATGACCCGGCCGCCGTTTTCCTTGACCCGGTTGATGGTCATCGCCGCTGCCTCACTGACAAAATAGCGCTCTGTATGCATATGATGCTCCAGGATATTCTCTGTCTTTACCGGCCGGAAGGTTCCAAGCCCAACATGGAGCGTCACCTCCGCGATTTCAATTCCTTTGTTTTTTATTTTTTCCAGCAGCTCCGGGGTAAAGTGAAGTCCTGCCGTCGGTGCTGCCGCCGATCCTTCTTCTTTTGCGTACACAGTCTGATATCTTGTTTTATCCTTTAATTTTTCATGGATATATGGTGGCAGGGGCATCTGTCCCAGCTGATCTAAGATTTCTTCAAATATCCCCTGATAGGAAAACCGGATAAAACGATTTCCATCCTCTGTCGTGGACAAAACTTCCCCGATGAGCCTTCCATCTCCGAACGACAGGATGGCACCCGGCTTGATTTTTTTCCCCGGACGTACAAGCGTTTCCCAGATATCATTTTCTTTTCGTTCTAACAAAAGGATTTCCACTGCCGCTTTTGTTTCTTTTTTTTCTCCATAGAGCCTGGCCGGAATCACCTTGGTATTGTTTAGGACTAAGCAATCCCCCGGATGCAAAAAATCCACGATCTCGTAAAAATGATGATGGGAAACCTCCCCCGTCTTCCTGTCCATGACCATCAGGCGGGAGGAGGAACGGTCTTCCAACGGAGATTGGGCAATCAGCTCCTGCGGCAGCTCATAGGAAAAATCCTTTAACCGCATCGTCGTTTCCTGCATAGTATTCTCCTCTATAAACGCCAGCTTATATCTGACCTATTCTGTCTACGGTGTATGCAGACAAAGCTCCAGTGGAGCTTTATCTGTAGGATGCCAGTGCTGTCAACCACTCACAC
>CADBUD010000035.1 GCA_902797785.1 uncultured Lachnospiraceae bacterium | reverse complement strand
TGTCCCTCCGAATCTTCGTGCAAAGTGCACATGCGATTTCATCGCATGGCACTTTTGACCCCAACATCATAAAAATTCTTTCATATATACTCTCTATTTCTGTACGATATTGATAATCCTTCCAGGAACATAGATTTCTTTTACAATCGTTCCTGTCAGCTTATCTGATACGGCTTCTTTTCCGGCAGCAATCGCATCTTCCTTGGAAACATCCACAGGAAGTGTGACTACCGCTCTGGTCTTTCCATTGATCTGAACCGCAACCTCTTTTTCGTCATCTGCCATCGCAGCCTCGTCATACTCTGGCCATCCTGCATCAAATACAGATCCCACGGATTCTGAACCCTGGTTCAGCTGTTCCCAGAGCTCCTCTGAAATATGAGGTGCAAACGGAGCTAAAAGACGAACAAAGGTCTTTAATGTTTCAACATCTACTCCACCTTTTTTGGATAATTCGAGAAGCTTGTTATTATACTCCATAAAACCGGAAATTACCGTATTTAAGCTAAAGCTTGTCAAACGCTGGGTGATATCATGTACCAGCTTGTGGCGAAGCTTCACGAGTTCTTTCGTCTCTGCCGCATTTTTATCCTTATTCTCTGTCACAAGATTCCAGAAACGATTCAGGAAACGATAGACTCCGTCAATCCCACGGTCATCCCATTCGGAATCCAGCTCCGGCGGTCCTACGAACAACTCGTACAACCTTAAGGAATCACAGCCATAGTCTCTGACCAGATCATCCGGGGAAACAACGTTTCCTTTGGATTTGCTCATTTTGATTCCATTTTTTCCTGTAATCATGCCCTGATTGAACAGCTTTTTGAACGGTTCATCAAAACCTACCACGCCGATATCATACAAGAATTTGGTATAGAATCTGGAATACAATAAATGCAGCACGGCATGCTCCACTCCACCGATATACATATCAACCGGAAGATAGGTATCCGCTTTTTCTCTGGAGACCAGTTCGTTTTCATTTTTGTTGTCCACATAGCGCAGGAAATACCAGGAAGATCCTGCCCACTGCGGCATTGTATTGGTCTCTCTCTTTGCCGGTCCGCCGCAGCATGGGCACTTTGTGTTGACCCAGTCTTTGATGTCTGCCAGCGGAGATTCTCCTGTTCCGGTCGGCTGATAGGACTCTACCTCTGGGAGAAGAACTGGAAGCTCCTCCTCCGGTACCGGTACTGCACCGCATTTTTCACAATGAATGATTGGAATCGGCTCTCCCCAATATCTCTGGCGGGAAAATACCCAGTCCCGAAGCTTATAATTTGTCGTCGCGCGGCCGATCCCCATATCCTCGATCATCTTTGGCGCCTCTTTTTTCAGAACGGAGGATTCCATTCCATCCCACTCGCCGGAATGAATCATGATCCCGCTCGCCTGTGTATAGGCCTCTGTCATGTTTTCGATTTCTTTGCCATCTTTGGCAATGACCTGAATGATCGGGATGTTGAACTTTTTGGCAAACTCAAAATCTCTGTCGTCATGAGCCGGTACGCACATGATCGCTCCGGTTCCATAATCTGCAAGGACATAATCGGAAAGCCAGATTGGAACCTTAGCTCCATTGAGCGGATTGATACAATAGCTTCCGGTAAATACACCGGTCTTTTCCTTGTCCTGAAGACGATCCACGGAGGATTTTAAGGAAGACTGATAAATATAGTCCTCTACGGCTGCTCTTGTTTCGTCTGTCGCGAGGTCTTTTGCCAGCTCATGCTCCGGTGCCAGAACCATAAAAGTCGCCCCATGAAGGGTATCCGGTCTTGTGGTATAGACTGTGATCTTCTTTTCTGTTTTTTCTCCGTTTTGATCTGCGACCAGAAAATCCACCTCTGCTCCATGGCTCTTTCCAATCCAGTCGGTCTGCATCTTTTTTACTTTTTCCGGCCAGTCCAGCTTATCCAGGTCATTTAACAGGCGGTCGGCGTATGCGGTGATCTTTAACATCCACTGACGAAGATTTTTCTTTGTGACATCTGCTCCGCAGCGCTCGCATTTTCCGTTCACGACCTCTTCGTTCGCCAGACCGGTCTTGCAGGACGGACACCAGTTGATCGGCATCTCTTTTTCGTAGGCCAGACCCTCTTTGAACATCTTGACAAATATCCACTGGGTCCATTTATAGTAATTCGGGTCGGTCGTATTGACCTCCAGATCCCAGTCATATACTGCTGCGATCTGCTGAATCTGACGTTTGATATTTGCCACATTCTCTGCTGTCGATTTTGCCGGGTGGACTCCCATTTTAATCGCATAGTTTTCTGCCGGAAGGCCAAAGGCATCCCATCCCATTGGATGAATGATATGATATCCCTGCATCATCTTGTAGCGGCTCCAGACATCGGAAATCACATATCCTCTCCAGTGTCCTACATGAAGTCCGTTACCTGATGGGTATGGAAACATATCCAGACAGTAGTATTTTTTCTTTTTGTCATCCTTGACATTGACCGGGTGCTCTGCCCATCGTTTTGTCCATTTGTCCTCGATTTCTCTATGATTGTATGAAATAGACAATTTCTTTTCCTCCTCTATACACGCCAGCTTATTCCTGACTTATTCTGTCTGCCGCATATGCGACGAACCTCTTTTCTTTGTCAGATTGACTGTGAAAATCAGATTTATTTTAGCATATTCCTTCGAATTATGCAAACCCAACTTGTATTTTTTTCTTTCATGGGATATAATAGTGTAACAGTTCACCCTTTCGGCTTCTCTGTTACAAAATGCACAGAGATGATGTATTCTGCATCACCTCGTGCCCATTGTCTCGGATTTTCTGTGACTTTCGCTGCGCTTCACTCACAAAAAATACCTTGCGGGAGAATAAAGGTGAACTGTTACATAATAGTTACTATTGTTACTAAAATCCGGGGAATCGGGTGCGGGATGAGGCAGAATGCATCATCTCAGTGTGTTTTTTGAAGGGAAGATTATCATGGAGAACAAACAGCTCTATCAGTTAGACAAAGCAATTACTGACTTTAGAAAAGGAAATCGTCATGCCTTACTGACCATCTATGACGCCACTTGTTCTACCGTAAATTTATATGCCAGTTGTTTTTTCTCTTCGGAGCATTCCGTCCAAAAATTCATTACCCGGATCTATCAGGAGATTTCCAAACAAAGAGACCGCATTCCAGATGCGGATGTTCTTTCCACCTGGATTGCCGATCTCTGTTTCCAGACCTACTTTCGTCTCCTTGACCGAAAAGGCGAATATATCGACATTTCCCAAATGATCTATGACTCTGCAAAGAAACCTCGGTTCGAAGAGCCTTCTGCCTCGATCCGGGATTTTGACAAAGAGACCTCTGCCATCATTGGGGCGCACCTGTTAGAACAGCTTCCTTCCTTTTCCCGTGTCGTGCTCTACGCCTATTATATCGATAATCTCTATATTGCGGCGATTGCCCATGCTCTGGGAGAGAAAACTTCCACGATAGAACAGCTGGTCTATTCCTCAGTAAATCAGCTCCAGACCCTCTATCACCAAAAGGAAGCTATAGAACGAAATCTGTTTTATCCGTTTACCCTCCCATTATATTTGGAGATTCTTTCGATTTTTAAAAACAGCTTTCTCCTCTCTTCCGCCAAAAAGACGGAAATCAAGATGTCGCTCTGCCGCCTTCTGTCCTTAGACATGACGAAGAGCAAACTGGTCAAACCGTTCTGGATGCGGTCTGCTCTGACAGTCAGCGCGTTTTTCTCCTGCGGCATCCTACTGATGTTCGCCATATTATTTTTGTTCAAAAAGCCAAAGGAGCAGCCAAAGACTGCCGATCTGTCCCAGAAGGATTCCTATGCTCTTTCCAGCCCCGGAGCCATTACGGAGGACATTTCTTCCTCAGATGGAGGAGAAGCCGGCGTTTCCCTGCTTCTTCAGACCCCGGATGATACCGGCGATGATATTTATGAGACTGACGATACCCCTGAGGAAACAAGCCCATCCGGTATCCGTGTGCCGCAGACTGCATCCACACCTTCTACCGGTTCGAGCCTGTCTTCCTCTCCCCGGACAGATGCCTCCGGTACGACTAATCAGCCGGTCACAAATTCTCCTACAGTCACAGCACCCTCTGTTCCAGAGACTCCCAGTCCGGCTGCTCCATCGCAGGATTCTTCCCATGCTCCGTCAGAGCATACGCCAGAGGCTCCGGAAGTACCGCAGCCCAATACCCCTGCTCCTCCAGAGGAGCCGACGATTTCCGTTCCCGCTCCCGAAAAATCTGCCAAAGAACCGGAGCTTACGGCTGATGAATAAATGGTTTGCCCGTCAACGGTATCAACTGATGCGCACGGATTTTGTAGTTATAGTAAACGCATTAAATAAATGCGTTTACTATATCATATTAATGCACACAAACGCGATAGGAAGGGCGCTTTCAGCGCCTCGCGT
>CADBUD010000034.1 GCA_902797785.1 uncultured Lachnospiraceae bacterium | reverse complement strand
TGGTTACTATCCTGGACACTTTGGTTATTGTCCTGTGCACTCCTGTCACTGTCTTGAATCCTTCGAAATGCATTTTTTTGAATTTTTTCGGCAAAAAGTTCGCATGCTTTTTTATATTCCTGACTTTTTACGATGCGCCTCGGATTGGGAATTGATGGGATATCTGCATAATCACGACCTGACGCCGGTGAGAAATAGCAGGAATCTGACTGCCTGTCAGAGGGTCTCTCCTCTGTGGTGTTATGGTAGATTCCATCTCCTGCAAATTTTTCTGCTGCATCAGAATATTTTTCATGATCGGTCTTGACCAGATAGTGTATTTCGATTCCTTCTTCTTCCCATATCTCCCGATGCTTTTCTTTCATTCCGTTCAAGAGAGAGGCTGCAGCAAATTTTATTTGTTTTTCTCCTGAAAATTCTTTTAACAGACGTACAATTTTCAAAATAGTCTTTCCTGTTGTAATTTCATCTTCAATAAATACAATCCGGTCTATTTGATCTATGATTTCTTGCAAATTGTTTTTTACCAGTTTTTGCTGTGTCGCATGGCTGTGAGATTCTGAAAAATAGAGATAGTCGGCATTTTCCACCTGTTCGCGTGTCGTCTGGGTATAGTAGCAATCCAGATTGACTGCCACAGCTGCTCCGATTGCCGTGGCAGTTTCGGCAAATCCAATGAGAAGGAGGGTTTCGTTTGGATAATTTTCTTTTAGAAGCTTTGAAAGTTCCCGGAACATAGTCAGCGCCTGAGATGGGGAGACCGGAATGTGTTTTCCCTGGAGCCGGTTAACTACCAGATAGTTTCGTTTTTTATTGTTTTCTCTTTTTGCGATTCTTACAAGTTCGGATTCTGTATACATTTTTTAATCCTCCAGAAGTTATTTTGAGTGACACATGGTTTTTATTATAACAGATTCTGGAGGATTCTCAATATGATTTTTTGTTACTATCCACAGTTTGTGATTTTTTGTTACTATCCACAGTTTTAATTTGTAAATAACTGCACCCAATAGGTTCTATAACCCAGTCCATCGGTTCCGACATATCCTACCCCGATTTTTTTAAAGGCGCCATTTAAGATATTTGCCCGGTGTCCCGGCGAATTCATCCACGAGTTCATGACAGATTCAGGGGTCGGCTGTCCTGCCGCAATGTTTTCTCCGGTCGTCCTATAGGTGATGTTATATTCTTTTAATACGGTAAAGCAGCTTTCCCCATTTGGTCTGGTGTGAGAAAAAGTAGTCACAATTTCCTTTGCGCGCTTATTGGCTGCCTGGGATAATTTTTCATCCAGAACCACCGAAGATAAGCCCTGTTTTTTTCTTTCCGTATTTACCAGTTCTAAAATTTGCTGTGCGTAATTATTTTTTTCCTCTATGTTTTTTTCATTTACATCTTTCTCTTTCGTTTCCTCTTTCGCAATCGGGCTGAACGGTATTTTATCATTTATTATTTCCAGATTTTTCTCCTGAGGCCTTGTTTTTTGTTTTTTTACCTTTACGGTGCAGGTGTATTTTTTCTTTCCCAGCTTTGCCGTGATTTTAACGGTTCCTGTTTTTTTCGCTGTCACTTTTCCCTTTGGGGAAACAGAAGCGATGGATGGGTCGCTGCATGACCATGACGGCTGTTTTTTTGTGTTTTTTAATTTTAGACGACAGTTCTTTCCTTTGTCTAATATGATTTCTTTCTTATTTAGTTTTATTTTTCCTGATGCTTCTGCTTTTTGGACTCCAAAAATCATGCCCATGGTCACGACAGTAAAAAAGATCACTATAGCGAATCGATACACTTCTTTTTTTAATCTTGTCATTTTCTTCCTCCTCTATAAACGTCAGTGAATGAAACCATAAATTTTTTGTTGCAACCTCCCTCCTCTTTTTGGTATAATATAATCGTGTTGTTTTTAGAAAGGATGGACTTTTATGAAACGAATTTTACTTACCGGCGGGGGAACAGCCGGACATGTTACGCCAAATATTGCTTTGCTTCCTCGATTGAGAGAGCTGGAATATGATATTCACTATGTTGGTTCCTATCAGGGAATTGAAAAACGTCTGATCGAAGAGTTTTCCATTCCATACTACGGTATTTCCTCCGGGAAGCTGCGTCGTTATTTTGATATAAAAAATTTTTCGGATCCGTTCCGTGTATTGAAAGGATATCAGCAAGCAAAAAAACTGATCAAAACGTTAAAACCTGATATTGTCTTTTCTAAAGGCGGATTCGTTTCTGTTCCGGTGGTACTAGCTGCCGGAAGGTCAGGAATTCCTGTCGTGATTCATGAATCGGACATTACCCCGGGGCTTGCAAATAAGATCTCCATTCCTTATGCGTCCAAGGTCTGTTGCAATTTCCCGGAAACGCTGCAATATCTTCCAAAGGAAAAGGCGATTCTCACCGGTTCTCCAATCCGGGAAGAGCTTTTAAAGGGAAATCGTCTAAGTGCCTTAAGGTTCTGTAAGTTTACCTCTGAAAAACCCGTGATCATGGTCATCGGCGGCAGTACCGGTTCTGTGACGATCAATGAGGTCGTGCGTGGGATTCTTCCTGAGCTTTTGAAAACGTATCAGATCATTCATTTATGCGGAAAGGGAAATCTGGATCCTGCATTAAATGATACGGAAGGATATGCCCAGTTTGAGTATATCCGCAAGGAGCTTGCGAATCTCTTTGCTCTTAGTGACCTTGTGATTTCACGTGCAGGCGCCAATGCAATCTGTGAATTACTGGCACTTAAGAAACCGAATATTCTGATCCCACTGTCTGCGCAGGCCAGCCGCGGCGATCAGCTGCTGAATGCTGCTTCTTTTTCCAAGCAGGGATTTTCTGTTGTGCTTCAGGAAGAGGAATTGTCCAACCTTACCCTCTTAGATGCTATCAAAGAAGTGACGATTCGTAAAGAGGAGATTGTTTCCAATATGCAGAATAGTAAACAGAAAAATTCGATCGAGATCATTACGGATTTATTTGAAGAATTGATTCGCTGAATGTGACGTGACTCATAAACAAATCAGCGAGCCATTTCGTTCATGAGTATAACTTTATGAGATTTTCGCAGAATATTTTTTCGAGTGCAAGAAAGAAAGCCTCGCCGTACCGAGGTACGGCGAGGCTTTCTGATGAAGCAATCGGAAAAATAGACAAGAAAATTATGAAGTAATTAATGTACAGTGCTTTACTTTTTCTGCCAAAACATCGATTTCTTCCTCCGTGATTTCTCCCGGAGTCCAGCAAACAATCCTTTCTTTTTCCTCTGCATATCTTGGAATCATGTGCAGATGGAAATGAAATACTGTCTGTCCGGCGCATTCTCCATTATTCTGTACCAGGTTAAATCCATCGCAGCCAAATGCTTTTGTCATTTTTGCTGCCATTTTTTTTGCCAATGGAAGAACCTTGGCCGCCGTTTCATCCTCGATTTCATAGAGGTTTGCATAATGCTCCTTTGGCAGGAGGAGGGCATGACCTTTTGTGGCCGGTCCCCGATCCAGGATGATTTTGAAATCCTCATCTTCATACAAAGCGTTTGCCGGGATCTCTCCATTTGCGATCTTGCAAAAAATACAATTTGAATCTTTCATTTTTCTTTTCCTTTCTGTCGTTTTTTGTCTTACTAAACCGTTTGAGTTTCTCTCTTTTCTGTATTAAACTGTAGAAAAAGATTCCTTTATATTGGTATATGAAAATCCGGCAAGAATTTTCGTCTATCAGTATAACCCATATTTACGATAAAAACAAGTACGAAAGGAGCCTGCCATGCTTTTAGAAAAGAAAGAATCATTTACCCCTATCATCCGTCCTCATTCTCCCAAGCAGACAGATTATAAAAAGCTATATCACAATTTTCAAAGCTATCATCATTATACAATTTCTCAGATTTCCCATGAATTAAGGAATCCTTTGTGCCTGATCAGCAGTTCTTTGCAGCTGATTCAGGCGCAGCATCCGGAGGTGCTGGAGTTTCGTTACTGGGATCAGATTCGTGATGATCTATCTTATATCTCCAGGCTTTTAGATGATCTGACCTGCTATAATAACAGCCAACAACTGAATCTCGAGCCTATCGATTTGAAGGAGCTGATTTCTTCTCTGCTGTATTCTACGGAGGCTGCCTCTCTTTCCCAATATTGTAAGGTCACGTTTTTCTGCCCAAAGCCTCTGCCGATGGTTTCCGGTGATGTGATTAAATTGAAACAGGCTTTGATGAATCTATTAAAGAATGCTTTTGATGCTGTAGAACCCGGCACAGGTCACATTAAAGTCTCTCTCGGGCGTCTACATAAAATGATTGAAATCAGTGTTTCTGACAATGGAAAAGGTGTTCCTCCCCAGCTTCGCTCCAATTTGTTCCAGCCTTTTATTACTGGAAAGCAGAACGGAACCGGACTTGGTCTTACGATAACTTCGAATATCATACAGGCTCACGGTGGGAACATTTCGTATATTTCTAATCAGAACGGCAGTGTCTTCACCATTCTTCTTCCCATTTCCCATACTAAGGAACTGTAGTGAATGATGCTCATTAAAAAAGACTTCCGCTATGGCAGCACTGTCTGCCATAACAAAAGTCTTTTCTTTCTTAACCGCCCATCCTATACTTCAAAAATCAAATCTCCATAGGACGGCATCGGCCACATATCCTTGTCTACGATCATTTCCAGCTGGTCTACCGGCGTACGAAGGTCTTCCATCGCTGTTTTGACCTGATCGTGGTAAAATTCTGCCTGAGTTTTTCCTTCCTCCATCTTTCCTGCTGTTTCTGTAATCTCAATCAGAGTGTCGATGGCGTTCTTGGTCTCTTTTAACAGGGCTGAGGTTTCCTCAAGGAGCTTCTGCTGCGCGTCTACGATCTCACATCCTGCTTTTTTTACCTCATTTATCGATTTTGCCAGTTTGGTCACATAGGCAACGACTGCTGGAATAATCTGTTTTCCCGCAATATCGATCATGGCTTTTGCTTCGATATTGATTGCTTTCGCATAAGCTTCATACTGAATTTCAGCGCGGGATTCAAGCTCTTTTCTGGTAAATACCCCAAATTTTTCAAACAGAACTACTGCTTTTTCCGTGGTCAGTGCTGGAATGGCTTCGACCATGGAGCGGATGTTCGGAAGTCCGCGCCTCTTGGCTTCTTCTACCCATTCCTCTGAATATCCGTTTCCATTAAATACGATTCTCTGATGCTTTGTCGCATATTCTTTTATGATATCGTGTACTTCCAGAGCAAAATCTTCTGCTTTTTCCAACCGGTCGCATACTTCGGAGAATGCTTCTGCAACAATCGTATTCAATACAATGTTCGGGCTCGCAATGGAGTCTGCCGAACCGACCATACGAAATTCAAATTTGTTTCCGGTAAACGCAAACGGAGATGTCCGGTTCCTGTCTGTCGCATCCTTGGCTAAATCCGGAAGGGAACGAACGCCTGTCTTTAAGGTTCCGCCCTTTATGCTGCTGGTAGCTTCTCCAGTTTCGATGAGCTGGGATAATACATCCTCCAACTGATCTCCCAGGAAAACGGAGATGATGGCTGGTGGTGCTTCATTCGCTCCCAATCTATGGTCATTTCCCACATCTGCTGCTGACTCTCTTAAGAGATCCGCATGGATATCAACGGCCCGCAGGATACAGGTCAGAACCAGAAGAAACTGTACATTTTCATGCGGTGTCTTGCCCGGATCTAGAAGATTTTTTCCATCATCTGTAGTCAGGGACCAGTTGTTATGTTTTCCGGAACCGTTCACACCAGCGAATGGTTTTTCGTGAAGCAGACAGCGAAGCCCATGTCTTCCTGCAATTTTTTTCAGGACCTCCATGACCAGCTGATTATGATCTACCGCAACGTTCGCTTCCCCATATACCACTGCCAGCTCATGCTGTGCCGGTGCCACCTCATTATGCTGTGTCTTTGCTGTCACTCCAAGCTTCCAGAGTTCCTCATTGACGTCCTTCATATATCCGGCGATTCGTTCCCTGATTGCTCCGAAATAGTGATCGTCCAATTCCTGTCCCTTTGGAGGCATGGCACCGAATAAGGTACGTCCTGTAAAAATCAGATCTTTTCTCTTTAAGAACTTTTGGAGATCGACCAAAAAATATTCCTGCTCCGGTCCAACGGATGGCGTCACACGTTTTGACGTCGTATTTCCAAACAGGCGCAGCAGGCGAAGAGACTGTACATTGATAGCTTCCATGGAACGCAGAAGCGGCGTCTTTTTATCCAGAGATTCTCCTGTGTAAGAACAAAAGGCGGTCGGAATACAAAGAATCGTTCCAGCGGCATCCTTTTTGACAAAGATTGGTGAAGTGCAGTCCCAGGCAGTATATCCTCTGGCCTCGAAGGTCGCGCGCAGGCCACCGGACGGGAAGGATGAGGCATCCGGCTCACCCTTGATCAGCTCTTTTCCTGAAAACTCCATCATGACCTTTCCATCCGGCTGGAGAGCGGAGATAAAGCTATCATGTTTTTCTGCTGTCGTACCGGTCAGTGGCTGGAACCAATGCGTGTAATGTGTAGCTCCTTTCTCAATGGCCCATTCCTTGACTGCTTCTGCCACAACATCTGCCACGACAGGATCCAGGTCTTTCCGCCCCTCGATCGTGTTCTTTAACTCTTTATAGATTTTTTTTGGCAGGCGTTCCCTCATTACGGTGTCATTAAATACATTTTCACCAAAAATCTCTGTAATTTTTAAATTTTCACTCATATGCCTATCTCTCCTTTTCTATTTTTTGCTGAAATGGCCTGCGCCAAACGCGAGGCACTGAAAGCTCCCTTCTTATCGCGTTTGTGTGCATTCCTGTCTTATCGTAAATGCATTTATTTCATGCGTTTACTATAAAACACAAAAAGGCGTCCTTTTCGGAACGCCTTTGTTCTCACTTATAATCATGTATCCTTGCTGCTTGCTTTATGAAATCTTATAATAATACCATACTCTATCCCATCATAAAATGCAAGCGCTTTTTTCATTTTTGTAATTTTTCCCAGTTATTGTTCTAATACAGGAAGATTTTTTGTGTCTTTTTCTATAATGATATCCAACGCTCTCGGGCAGTTCTTGATTTCCAGTTCTGTATGCTCTCCGCCGAACTCCCCATCCAGGGTCCAGCTGACCGGGGCTTTTGATGTGATTCTCATACAGTCCGTGCGGAAGGAATAGACATCCGGACACTCTTCCTCTGTCAGAAGACAGTGCATGATTTTTTGAAGACCGAGCAGGGTCTTTGGTCTGCGGATCAAAATGACCTCAAAAATCCCGTCATCCAGCCATACATCTCTTGGCGTAATATTTTTGAAGCCGCCAACAGAGGTCGCATTTGTGACCATTCCATATAAAAATTCATCTTCGATCACTCGTTCCTTTGTCTCGATCCTCAGCTCATGTGCTGTAACCGTCGTCAGGCTCTTTACTCCTTCTAAGACATAGGCGACATGCCCCAGAATATTTTTCATTTCCTGACTGGTCTGGTAGGAAACATCCGTAAATAGACCAAATGCGGCAATATAGACAAAATAGTCATTATTAAATTTTCCAATATCACAGGAGACCATCTCCCCTTCTACAATGATCTGAGCTGCTTTTTCCATGTTGGAAGGCAGGCCAAGACTGTTGGAGTAATCATTGGTGCTGCCTGCCGGAATGTAACCGATCGGCGTTTTTTCTTTACATTCCATCATTCCGCTCACGACCTCATCTAAGGTCCCGTCTCCACCGCAGCAGCTGATGATATCATACTGCCCTTCGACTTCTCTGGTCTTTTTTTGGGCATCTGCCGTTCCCTGGGTCGGATAAACGCTTACCTCATAACCACCTTTGACAAAAATATCAATGACATCCAGCAAATGTTCTCGAATCAGTCCTTTTCCGGCATGTGGATTATAAATAAAAAGTAATCTTTTCATACTCTCACTTCTACTAGGGAGCTGTTAGTTACTTTTTGCATTCCCTAAAAAGCTTTCCATCCTTTCCATTGCTTCATTTTCGTCCGGACCATCGATTGAAATGGTGATTTCTTCTCCCGGACTTAATGCCAGTGCCATCATCCCCATGATGCTTTTGGCATTGATGTGCTTATTTTCTGATTCGATATAAATTTTGCTGTTGAACTGATTTGCCATCTGAACAAGTACGGCTACCGGCCTCTCCTCTTTTTTTGAAGATTCCCCGATTTTCATTGATTTCCTGATCATTTTTTCTCTTCCTCTCTTAATTCCTCTGCGATTTTACTTAATTTTCTAAGCCGATGATTAACACCGGATTTCCCCACGGTGGGATTTAACAGCATTCCCAGCTCCTTAAGCGGAGCTTCCGGATATTGAAGCCGCAGCATTGCCATCTGATAAAGATTCTCCGGGAGTGTTTCCAGCCCTGTTTTTTTCTGAATATACTGAATATCCTCCAGCTGCTTCACTGCAGCATGCACCGTTTTATTGATATTCGCTGTTTCACAATTCACCTGACGGTTGACAGAATTTCTCATTTCTTTTAGAATCCGCACATTTTCAAAATTCATGATAGAGACTGACGCCTCCATCACCCGAAGGATATCCGCAATCTGCGACCCTTCTTTTAAATAGACGATATAATATTTTTTTCGCTGTGTAATTTTGGAATCCAGTCCAAAATCGTTGATCAGCTCTTTTAACTGCTCTGCTTTTTTCTCTGTCTGGCAGACAATTTCAAAATGATAGGATCGTTCCGGAGAACTCATCGAACCAGCCGCTAAAAATGCTCCGCGGATAAAAGCCCTCTTGCAGCAGGTATTTTGTACGATTCTGCGACTTACCAGATATTCCCTTTCCATCAGATCATGAGCATCATCTAAAAGCTTCATCGCCTGTAGCAGCTTTTGTGTCTCCTCAGCTCGATCGATGGACAAAAGAATGGCTCCTGCCCTTTTTCCGGTCGGCTCCTCTGGCACAAAAACACTGCCTTTGATAGAAAATGTTTGTTTGAGCAGTGTGGCATACTTTTTTGCAATCTGTCTGTTTTCCGTTTCTATTTCCACCGAAAAGCCAGATGCTCCCTCTTGTTTTTTTATTTTTCCAAGGAAGATTGTCAATGCCGCAAGCTCTGCGATCTGACAATGCCGTGCCGCCGGTATCCGCCCTATGAGTTCCTCTTTGATTTCAGAAGAAAAAGACACCCCACCTCATCTCCTTATCTGATCTGCTGCAGCAGATTACCTCATTTTTCTCTTTGCGTCCTTATCAATATCTCTGTGTTCAATCTTTAGGCCATATCGATTTTCTTTCTCCTGATTCAAACGGCGGTATAGCTCATTTGCCAGGGTAACGGAACGGTGCTTTCCTCCGGTACAGCCAATGCTGATCACGAGCTGATTTTTTCCCTCCAAAATATAATTTGGTATCAGGAACTTGATCATATTTTCGAGCTGGTCACTAAAGGTATGCGCCGCCTCAAAACTCATGACATAATCCCTGACCTCTTTGTCATTTCCGCTTTTTTCCCTCATTTCTTCGATATAATAGGGATTCGGGAGGAAGCGGACATCAAAGACCAGATCCGAATCACTCGGGATTCCATATTTAAAACCGAAGGAAAGAATCGTAACAAAGATACTTTTAAAATCTGCCGAATCGACAAAAATTCTCTCCAGCTCAGCCTTTAGCTCTCTGGTCAAAAGATGGGTCGTATCTACAATATAGTTGGACTTTTTCTTCAGAAAATCCAGCATTTTCCTTTCTTTGGCAATTCCTTTGTCAATTCGTTCTCCTCCGGCCAGTGGATGGTTCCGTCTGGTTTCCTTGTAGCGTTTGATCAGTGTTTCATTATCCGCATCCAAAAAGAGGATCTCATAAGAAACTCCGTCCCGATTCATTTTTTCTAATTGGGAATCCAGTTCTTCAAATGCAATTCCACCACGCACATCCACTCCCAGTGCGGCTTTCTCTACCTCACTGTCCGAAGCTGACATCAATTTGTTAAATTTGCTGAACAAAGGAATCGGCAGGTTGTCTACGCAAAAATATCCCATATCTTCAAACATTTTTAACGCCGTACTTTTTCCTGCACCGGACATTCCCGTTATAATTACCAGATGCATATTTTCTCACCTCTGCTACCTTCTTTTGAAGTATTTTTACAGCATTTTTATTTCTGTTTCTAAATGTACTCCAAATGATTCAAATACCTTTTCCTGCACCTCTTCGATCAACTGCCTTACCTCTGCCGCTGTCGCGTCCTTCGCATTTACAATAAAGCCACAGTGTTTCTCAGAGACCATGGCATCTCCGCACCGGTATCCTCTCAAGCCACTGTCCATGATCAGTTTCCCGGCAAAATATCCCTCCGGCCGCTTAAAGGTACTCCCTGCACTAGGATACTCCAATGGCTGTTTTTCTATTCGCCGCCTGCGAAGCTCCTCCATGGTCTTGTGAATCTCTTCTTTTTCGCCTTGGGAAAGCAGAAGCTCTACGGAAAGAACGATCATTCCTTCTTTCTCAATACAGCTCGTTCGGTAACTGAAACCAAGTTCCTGTAAGGACAATCTGCGAAGCTCGCCCTCCGGGGTAAGAACCGTGACATTTTCTACGATATCTTTCATTTCTCCGCCATAGGCACCGGCATTCATGACAATGGCCCCTCCCAATGTCCCCGGGATTCCAGAGGCAAATTCCATACCGGTCAGACCTTCTTCCGCTGCCTGATTGGCTGCCTTGGATAATAAAACTCCTGCATCAGCAATCAAACGGTTCCCCTGAATGGTCAGCTTTGACATATTCTGAAATATCTGGATCATCACCCCTCGATATCCCTCATCACTGACACAGAGATTGCTCCCGTTTCCCAAAAGAAAATATGGAACAGAATGCTCTCTGCAAAAGGCGACGATCTTTGCCAGCTGCTGCATCTGGTTCGGCCTAACAAAAAAATCTGCCGGTCCGCCGATTCGGAATGTCGTATGCTTTTTCAGCGGCTCCATCTCCAGCAGGCATTCCTTGGGGAGGATTTCTGAAAGCACTTTTCTTACCCTGTCCTTCGAATATGTATGGCTTTTTCCCGATTCTGTCATAGAATAACATGCTCCTTTTTTCCGTTACTATTCACAATCCCTGCCGCAGCTCCATAAATTCCTGCATCGTTTCCCAGCTCGGCCAAACGAATCTTTGTCTCCCTGCAAAGATAAAATGCATATTTTTTATAATATTTTTCTACTCTAGAGAGCAGCGTCTCTCCTGCTCCGCTGACTCCGCCTCCCAGAACAAAGACCTCCGGATCTATTGTGGCAGAGATCATTGCCATTCCTCGTCCAAGGATTTCACAGTATTCTTCTACAATGTCCTCTGCTGCCTGTCGGGACAGCACGGATTCCATGGAGGAATCTTCTTCTGATTTTACCAAATCAAAAATGTCCTTTGCCGTCAGACCGGTAAGATCCGTCCCGCTCTCCTGTTTTTTGCAGTATCGATAAGCCAGACGAAGAAGTCCCGTTGCCGAAGCATATTGTTCCAGGCAACCGCAAAGGCCACAATTGCACGGCTCTGTTTCCCATGGATTCACACAAATATGACCGACCTCACCTCCGGCGCCGTGGGCTCCATTCACGATTTTCCCATCGATGATCACTCCGCCTCCTACGCCGGTACCAAGGGTCAAAAGCACCATATTTCTGGCACCGTCTCCAGCTCCCTTCCACTGCTCTCCCAGTGCCGCGAAGTTTGCATCATTTCCACAAACGACAGGTAGTCTCAAAAGCGCTTCAAGTTCTGCTGCCACATCCCATTCCTTCCAGCCTAAATTCACTGCACCTTTTACCATTCCGTTTTCATCGACTCCTCCCGGAATCCCCAGCCCGACTCCTTTGACCTGCTGACGTTCTATCTGTTTTTCCTGCAGCTTTGTTTCAATTGATGCGGCGATATCCGGAAGAATTTTTTTTCCTTCATCTTCCAGATTGGTCGGAATCCACCATTTTTCTATTAGGTCGCCCTGCTCTGTCATCATACCAAATTTTATGGTCGTACCGCCAAGATCTGTTCCTATAATATATGTCTCACTCATATCTTCTTTCCTTTCTTTTTCTATGGCGTTACTGCTTCTTTCTGTTTTCCACCAAGGCTGTTCTGAACACGGTTATACAGCTCCTGTGCCGCATTATATCCCATTTTCTTTTGACGATGGTTGACTGCTGCCGTTTCACAGATAATCGCCAGATTCCGTCCCGGACGGATCGGGATAGAATGACAGATAACTTTATTCCCAAAAAACTCGATATATTCCTCTTCCAGCCCCAATCGGTCATACTCCTTGTCCTTGCTCCACTCCTCCAGCTTGATGACAAAATCAATCGACTGGGTTTCCTTGATACACTCGACTCCGAACAGGGTCTTTACATCAATGATTCCGATTCCCCGAAGCTCAATGAAATTTCTTGTAATATCCGGAGAACGTCCGATCAATGTCTCATCACTGACCTTTCGAATCTCTACAACATCATCCGCTACCAAACGATGCCCCCGTTTGATCAGCTCCAGAGCTGCTTCACTTTTTCCGATTCCACTCTCGCCCATGATCAGAAGACCTTCTCCATAAACGTCCACCAGAACCCCATGTATCGAAATACAAGGAGCAAGCTCTACATTCAGCCACCGGATAATCTCTGCTGTAAAATCTGATGTCGTCTGATCTGTAACAAACAAAGGAATCCGGTGTGCCAGTGCTGCCGCCATCATTTCCTCATCCGGCCTCTGATCCCTTGTCAGTACAAGGCAAGGAATTTCATAAGAAAACAGATCGTCATACACCTTTCTCCTCTCTACAGAGTTCAGATGCTGTAAATACTCATACTCCACCTTTCCTATGATCTGTACTCTCTCATGATCAAAAAACTCAAAATACCCCACCAGCTGCAGTGCCGGACGATTGACATCAGAACGATAGACCTCTTTGTGAGAATAATCGATTTCCTCCGTCAAGTTCTTTAAATTCATTTTCTCCACAATACTTTCCAAAGATACTGCTGATTTTGCCTTTCCCATCATACGCATTCTCCTCCTGCCATTTTTATCATACTACCATATATCTAATTTTATGTCATGTATATTTTTATTTTTCTCAAAAAACCTCATAACTGTTTATCCGTTCTGCTCCCCATGAAAAAAACGATACACAGCTTCTGCTGCTTTGGCATTCATTGAATCTGCCTCCATCAGCTCTGAAATTTCCGCCTCCTTGATTGCTTCAATTGACTGAAACTTTCTCATCAAAGCCTTTCTCCTGGCCGGGCCGATTCCTTTAATGTCATCCAGAACTGAATGTACCTGATTCTGTCCCCGCAAAGAACGATGATACTCAATCGCGAAGCGGTGCGCCTCATCCTGAATCCGGGTAATCAAGTGAAATCCCTCACTTCTTGTATCAATGGGAATTTCTACATTATTAAAATAAAGGCCTCTTGTTCTATGATGGTCATCCTTCACCATCCCGCAGACCGGGATATTCAAGCGGAGCTCCTCCAGTACCCGGAGCGCCACATTGACCTGGCCCCGTCCACCATCCATCATGATCAGATCCGGAAACTTTGTAAATTTTCCATATGTTTCCATTCCCTCAAGCTGTTTCTTCTCTTCTATTCCATGGCGGAACCGTCTGGTCAGGACCTCCTCCATACTGGCATAATCATCCGGTCCCTGGACGGAACGGATTTTGAACTTCCGGTAATCGCTTCGGTACGGTTTTCCTTTTTCGTAAACAATCATGGATCCAACTGACTGATAGCCGCTCGTATTGGAAATATCATATGCTTCGATCCGTTCCAGCTTGTCAAGCTCCAGCCATTTTTGAATTTCTTTTAGCGCACCGATTGTCCTTCCCTCTTCCCTTTTGATCTTTTCCCGGTCCTGGGACAGTACCATCTGCGCATTCTTCGCAGCCAGCTCGACCAGCTTTTCCTTCATTCCTTTTTTAGGATTGCGGAAAAACACCTTTTGTTCTCTCTTTTCGCTCAGCCATTCCTCCAGAATCTTTTGATCTTCGATTTCATATTGAAGAAAAATCTCTTTAGGAATATATGGTGTCCCGGAATAGAACTGCTTGACAAAGCTATTGAGGATTTCCTCCTTGGTTTCATTTCCCAACAGTCTGACGTAAAAATGCTCTCTGCCGATCAGCTTTCCTCCCCGCACAAAAAAGACCTGGACAACCGCATCCTCCTGGTCTGCTGCCATTGCCACAATATCCTTATCTTCCCCATCGCTGTTCGTGATTTTTTGCTTTTGTGCCACCTGTAGCACACTGTTTCGAAGCTCCCGGTATTCGATTGCTTTTTCAAATTCCAGCCGATCCGAAAAATCCTGCATCTTCTGTTCCAGTTCTTTTAGAATCGGCGTATAGTTTCCATTGAGAAATTCTAAGACTTTTTTTATCGATTTTTGGTATTCCTCTTCTGAAAGATATCCCTGACATGGTGCATCACACTGCTTGATATGATAATTCAAACAAGGACGCTCTTTTCCAATATCCTTTGGCAGAGATCGGTTACAATTCCGGATATGATATAGTTTTCGTATTAATTCAATCGTGTCCTTGACTGCACCGGAACTGGTATATGGTCCAAAGTATTTTGCCTTATCCTTTTTCATCAGGCGGGAAAACAAAACCCGCGGATAGGGTTCATTTACCGTTACCTTGATAAACGGATACGTCTTATCATCCATCAGCATGGTATTATATTTCGGCCGGTGCTCTTTGATCAGATTGCATTCCAGAACCAATGCCTCCAGCTCAGAATCAGTAATGATGTATTCGAACCATGCGATGTGCGTCACCATTTGTTCGATTTTTACCCCTTTGTTCCTGCTGCTCTGAAAATATTGACGGACACGATTCTTTAAACTAATAGCTTTTCCTACATAAATAATCGTGTCCGTCTCATCATGCATCAGATAAACACCGGGTTTAGAAGGTAACTTTTTCAATTCTTCTTCGATGTCAAACATACGTTATCATTCATCCTCCGGTAATTTCCAGATCACATCTTCTTTTTTTTCGTTGTCTTCCTCTTGGTCGTCATGCTCCTCTCGATGATGATACTCATCTCGGTCATCATGCTCCTCTCGATTGTCGTACTCTTCTCGATGATGATACGCATCTCGGCCGTCATGCTCCTCTCGACCGTTGTACACATCTCGATTGTCATGTTCTTCTCGATCGCCATACTCATCTTGATCGTTGTATTCCTCTTGTTTCATATGCTGTCTGCCATCTTCCGGAATCTCTCTCTCCACATCACCGATTGAACGTCTTCTGAGCCGCCTTTTTTCGTTCTGTCTATCATATGAATCTTCTTTTTTATATCTTTCTGCCAGTCTGTTTTCTGGCTTCTTCATCAGATTTGCCGAAATCTTTTCTTCCTTTTCCTCTTTTTCTAAAAATTTCCCCGGATAAAATTTCCGCAGGATCTTCATAAATTCTTCTCCTGTTATCGTTTCTTTTTCGATCAGATATTCTGCCAGCTCATCCATGACCTCCCGGTTCTTCTCCAGAAGCTTATATGCCTTTTTATAGCTCTGCTTTAAGATTTTCTTGACTTCCTCGTCAATTTCCGCTGCTGTCGCTTCTCCGCAATTCATGACCGGACGTCCGTCCAGATAGCGGCTCTCAACAGATTCTAAGCTCATCAGTCCAAATCTCTTTGACATTCCATACTGGGTAATCATCGCTCTTGCCATCTTTGTCGCTTTCTCGATATCATTTGACGCGCCTGTTGTGATGGAAGAAAATACAATTTCCTCTGCTGCCCGTCCAGCCATAAAGGTGACAAGCTGAGACTCCAGCTCCAGCTTGGACATCAAATATTTTTCTTCCTCCGGAACCTGCATTACATAGCCCAGAGCTCCCATCGTCCGTGGCACGATGGTAATCTTCTGAACCGGCTCTGTCCCCTTCTGCATGGCTGTCGCCAGGGCATGACCGATCTCATGGTATGCCACGATTCTCTTTTCTTCTTTATTCAGGATACGATCTTTCTTTTCTTTTCCGGCAATGACGACCTCTACTGACTCTAAAAGATCCCTCTGTGATACCACGCTCCTTCCATTTTTTACGGCAAGGATCGCTGCTTCGTTGATCATGTTTGCCAAATCGGAGCCCACCGCACCTGACGTTGCCAGTGCAACCGCATCCAGATCTACGGTATCATCCATGAGGACATCTTTAGAATGTACTTTTAATGTCTCGATTCTCCCTTTTAAATCCGGTTTTTCTACGATAATTCTCCGGTCGAACCGTCCCGGACGCAAAAGTGCCTTATCCAAGACCTCCGGCCGGTTCGTCGCCGCGAGAATCAGGATTCCCTTGGACGTGTCAAATCCATCCATCTCTGCCAACAGCTGGTTCAAGGTCTGCTCACGCTCATCATTTCCCCCGCCGTAATGGCTGTCACGGCTCTTTCCAATTGCATCGATCTCATCAATAAAAATAATACACGGCGCATTTTTCTGCGCATCCCGGAACAGATCCCTTACCCTTGACGCGCCGACGCCGACGAACATTTCCACAAAGTCAGAACCGGCCAGAGAAAAGAACGGAACCTTCGCCTCTCCAGCTACTGCCTTGGCCAATAAGGTCTTTCCTGTTCCCGGAGGACCTACCAGCAGGGCTCCTTTGGGAAGCTTGGCACCAATCTTCCGGTATTTTCCCGGATTGTGCAAAAAGTCTACGACCTCCTGTAAGGACTCCTTTGCCTCATCCTGTCCGGCAACATCCCGAAAGGTAACTCCCGTACTCTTTTCGACATATACCTTGGCAGTGCTTTTCCCGACGCCCATGACGCCGCCTCCGCCGCCCATCTTTCTCATCACATAACTGAAAACGACCCATACAAGAAGGATCGGCAGAAGAATGCTCGCAATATTCCATACCCAGGTCGATGTCGTATCTGGTATGACTTGTTCAAACTCAATCCCGGCACGATCCAGCCGCTCCAACAAGTAGATATCATTAAATTTACCGGTATAATATTTCCTTTTTGTCAGGCTCGTGTCATTGGACTTTGGCGTGATCGTGATACGGTTCGCATCAATTACTACCTTATCCACCTCTCCGGCCTCTATCATATCCAAAAATTCAGAATATGAAATCTCCTGCGTAGAGGTGCTCGTCACTTGTCCTGAAATGAAGGTGATCATCATCAATGTAATCAAAGCGATAAAAATAAAGACAAGGATCGTTTGACCATTGTTTTGATTATCCGGACCTTGATTCCTGTTTCCATTATTCTGGTTATTGTTTTCCATTCGTTTCCTCCCTTTGTCAAAAACCTTGGAATATTTCGCATACTGCTTTCCTAATTATAATGATACTTTAAATTAAAATCAATACCTACTTTCTAAACTTTTTATCGCAATTCTAAAACATTCATAAATTATTTTGTGTTTTTTTCAGTTAGACTGGATTTCTTCCGATAAATACGTTATAATAGTGCTATATGCATAAATGAAGAAAAAAAAGTACACAAGGAGGATATATCTATGCCTGTAAAATACGTATTCGTAACCGGCGGAGTCGTTTCCGGACTGGGAAAGGGCATTACCGCTGCTTCTCTTGGCAGACTGTTAAAAGCACGCGGATATAAAGTGACAATGCAAAAATTCGATCCATACATCAATATCGATCCCGGGACAATGAATCCCATCCAGCACGGTGAGGTCTTTGTCACAGATGACGGTGCGGAAACGGATCTGGATTTAGGTCATTACGAACGATTTATTGATGAAAGCTTAAATAAGCATTCAAATGTCACCACCGGAAAGGTCTACTGGTCTGTTCTCCAAAAAGAACGTCGTGGAGATTACGGCGGTGGAACTGTACAGGTCATTCCTCATATTACAAATGAAATCAAGAGCCGGTTCTACCGGGATTTCACGACGAAGGAGACCCAGATTGCCATTATTGAGGTCGGCGGAACGGTCGGAGATATCGAAAGCCAGCCGTTTTTAGAGTCCATTCGTCAGTTCCAGCACGATGTCGGCCACACCAATGCCATTTTGATCCATGTTACCCTGATTCCTTACCTGCATGCATCCGGAGAGATGAAGACAAAACCGACACAGGCCAGTGTAAAAGAGCTTCAGGGAATGGGGATTCAGCCCGATATCATCGTATGTCGCTCCGAGGTTCCTTTGGAAAACGGAATCAAAGATAAAATTTCCCAATTTTGTAATGTTCCAAGCAATCATGTCCTTCAGAACTTAGATGTCGAATATCTCTATGAGGCGCCTCTTGCCATGGAGAAAGAAAATCTTGCCCAGGTCGCCTGCGAATGTCTGGAGCTGGATTGTCCTAAGGCAGATCTTTCTGATTGGAAAAATATGGTCAATGCCCTTCGAAATCCTACCAAAGAGGTGACGATTGCTCTGGTCGGAAAATATATCCAGCTGCATGACGCCTATATCAGTGTCGTAGAGGCATTAAAGCACGGCGGAATCGCAAGCAATGCCGTCGTTAATATCAAATGGGTGGATTCAGAGGAATTATCTGCCGATAATATTGATGAGACGTTTCAGGATGTACAGGGAATTTTAGTTCCCGGAGGCTTTGGGCACCGCGGCACCGAAGGAAAGATTCTGGCAGCCAAATATGCCCGGGAGAATAAGATTCCATACTTAGGTCTCTGCCTTGGAATGCAGCTTGCCATTGTAGAATTTGCCAGAAATGTCATCGGTTACCGGGATGCTCACAGTATTGAGCTGGATCCTTCGACGACGCATCCTGTCATCGCACTGATGCCGGATCAGAATGATGTAGAAGACATTGGCGGAACACTCCGGCTGGGTTCCTATCCATGTATTCTGGATTCCTCTTCCATCGCTTATCAGTTATACGGAGAGGAAACGATTCATGAAAGACACCGCCACCGCTATGAGGTAAACAATGATTATCGTTCTGTATTAGAGCAAAATGGAATGCTTCTTTCCGGTCTGTCCCCGGATGGACGGATCGTAGAAATGATCGAGCTAAAGGATCACCCTTGGTTCATTGCTACCCAGGCGCATCCGGAGCTCAAATCCCGTCCGAATCGTCCGCATCCGTTATTTAAAGGGTTCATTGCAGCCTCTTTAAATACAAAGAAATAGAAAAACAGAAAGGAGGTAATTGTGATGGGCATTCCTGATATTACGAGTCTCTCCAGTTCTTATTCTACCGCCAGTCTGGTTAATGATGTAAGTATCGCTGTCCTTGATATGGCATTTGAGGATCAGGAAAATCTGGCTGATGGAATGAAAAAAATGATGGAGATGTCTGTCAATCCAAACGTAGGCGCAAATATTGATCTTTATGCTTAGGAACGATCCAATCGCAGCATTGAAATCAAAAAAGAACCGGAGCAGATATTCCGCTCCGGTTCTTTTCTTTTATGCGTCTTTAGGCTCGTTATCCGTAGTTCCTTATTCTTTTCCGTTCATTAAAAAGGCTACCAGCTTATCTATGTCATCTTTTTCGTAAGCGACAACTTCCAATTCCGGAATTGTTCCATTAGAGAAAATATTTGCCATAGATACATACTGGCTCAGCTTTGACTTCAGATTCAGGCGGTCGCCTTCTCCTGTAACCAGCTCAACCTTTCCTTCACAGCTGTCTACAACCTTAAAAAACGCATCGATGTCTGTAATATGCTCTACTTTCATGATTACTTCCTCCTTTTTCTTTTTTGTTTCTCAAAAGATGCTTTTCTCAGGAAGCCTTCTTTTGGAAACAATGCCATTATAAACCAAAAATCATTTAATTGCAACCGCTTCAATTTCAATCAGGACATCTTTGGGGAGTCTGGCAACTTCCACACAGCTTCTGGCAGGGTAATTTTGCTTAAAATATGCGGCATAAACTTCATTTATTGTGCTAAAATCCTCCATGTTCTTGATAAATACCGTTGTTTTTACCACATGATCCATCGTTACGCCTGCTGCTTTCAGCAGATTTGACAAATTTTTGAGTGCCTGGTCTGCCTGGGCTTTTGCTCCTTCCGGAATATCCCCTGTGGAAGGTTCTACCGGAATCACTCCTGAGGTGTAGATCGTATTGCCGGTTTCAATAGCCTGAGAGTATGGACCGATAGCGGCCGGGGCATTGTTTGTTGTTATTGGTTTCATTTTTTCTCCTTCTTTCTTAAAAATTTATACTTCTGCACTTAGCGTTGAACATCTTTCTCCATGACGATCCTACTGGTCGATGGAGGAAAGACCGGAACGTTGCTGCCCCGAATTTTCAAGCATAATACGCTTGAAAATACCTTGCGGGATAGCGGCTGTGAATAGTAACAAACGTTTCCTATATTTTTCGAATACTATTTTCTGTGATTTGTATCTTGCCTTGTTTTAACAGGCGGCCCACCGCGCGCTTGAACGCATTTTTGGTCAGCCCAAATTCCCGTTTGATCAGCTCCGGAGAAGCTTTGTCATTGAATGGGAGGACTCCGGCGTACTCTTCAATGACCTGCAAAACATAGTCTGCGTCCTGATCCATTTGGAGATACGCTTTTTCCCTCAGAGAAAGATCCAGCTTTCCATCTTCTTTTACGTTGGTGACGCGGGCTTTGATCCGGTCTCCCGGGCGGAGCTTTTTTATGTCCTCATATTTCGGAATCATGGCGGAATAACAGTCATCTACCGCAACATAGGCTCCAAAATTTTCACTGACATCATAGACAATTCCCTCTACGGTATCATCTTTTTGATAGGGGGAATTCGTTTTTAAATAATCGTAGACTTTCATGGTGACACACAGCCGGCTGCTCTTGTCTACATAAAGCGCCATGATGTATTTTTCTCCTTTTTTTACCCGACGGGTCTGCTCTGCAAAAGGAAGCATAACATCCTTTTCAAGCCCCCAATCGACAAATGCTCCGATTTTTCCAATCTCCAAAATCTCTAAGACGGCTGTCTCATGTAATTTGATCTTTGGCGTTCTGGTCGTTGCAATCAGGCGGTCTTTGGAGTCCTTATACAGAAATACTTCGATTTTGTCTCCCAGCTTTGTATTTTTGGGTACCTGTGCCTTGGGAAGCAGAACCCGTTCCTCCGTATGCTCTTCCTCTGAAAGATATACTCCAAAATCTGTTTCCTTCACCACCTGCAGCGTTTGTGTTCTTCCTAATTCCAGCATCTTTTTTCCTTCCTGATTCATTTCTGTTTTTGTTTTTCTGTTTTTGTTTTTCTGTTTTCGCTTGTCTGTTTTCGTTTTTCTGTTTCTGTTCTGCTTCACAGAAGGAAGATTCGTCAAAAAACTTCCTTGATACAAACCCGACGAATCTCTGTTACTATTCACAGCCGTTATCCCGCAAGGTATTTTCAAGCGCATTTTGCTTGAAAATCCGGGGCAGCAATGCGCCAAATACGACCG
>CADBUD010000033.1 GCA_902797785.1 uncultured Lachnospiraceae bacterium | reverse complement strand
CAGGAAAATTTGATAAATAAAACAGCTTCTTACGCGCAAGCGCGACGAATCTCTTTCATTTATCAAATTGACTGTGAATAGTAACATTTTGTAAAAAAATAGATGAAGGTGCCGTGCTGCGTTACAATTTTGTTACCTGTGTAATATTTTTGTAGTAGCACGGCACTTGTTTTTTTGGGGCAATTAGCGAAGAATATGCTAGAGCTATGGTTGGAAAATGCTTACACTGTTTCCACCGGTCTTTACCATGTAGATCGGTGTTTCGGAATTGAAATCATGGAAAAACACATAATTGGAAGTTACATTGATATCGGTAAAAATCCCCGATTTTAACAAGGTCGCTTCTGAACCGTCAATAGACATCTTATAGATGCCGCTGTTCTCCCCATCGTTGATCTGCAGATAGATATAATTTCCGGAAATATTAAAATAATCCACCCGCTTGCTGGTCATGGGAATCTTCTGCTGGTCAGCCAGATTGATCTGGGAAAGACAATAGTCGTTTTGAGGATCAATGAAATAAATGCTGCTGCCATACCGGATCGGATTGGCATTGGTGCCTTCATAGACCGTGCTTCCGGAATTGGAAATCGCACTGAGCTGACACAGAAATCCGGTATCCTTTGGCTCGGTATAATAAAAAGAAGAGCCGTAAACGGAGGATGGAACAATGGCTTTTTTGGAGACCTGGGCACGTTCCTCCCGGTCGATGCGGATCCGGTACAAGGTGGAGTTTTCGACCTGGTCATAATGGACATAATATAGATAATTTCCGAGCAGGGCACAGTTAAGGGAGGGATCCGAATCTAAAACGGTGGTGTTCGAACCATCTAAGTGTGCCCGGCAGAGCGCATTGGCATAGGCTTTTAAAAAGCCAAAGGCAGCGCCGTTGTCATTGTTGTTTCTGGTATAGTAAATATAATCGCCGTAGACGTTGATGGATGAAACACAGTCGGCGTTAAGCTTTCTGACATTTGAAAGATCCGTATCCATGACGTAAAGAGCCCCATGGTCGTAGGAATTGGAAAAATAGATCTGGGAGCCATACTCGCAGAATGTTCCGTTGTTCAAAAGATTGCCCGGTGTATTTCCGTTTGCATCTTCCGGGTTGGACAGCGAGACATGTTCAGCGCTAAAATATAAAAGAAGGCTGAGACCGGCCAGTATAAAAACCAGAATCAGCAGAACCAAAATAGCCATGGCAGGCTTGCTAGGTGCTTTTTTCATGATCATTACCTGTTATCATGGCAGAACCATGATATTCCTTACATTTTTTTCTATACTCAAACGTCTCTATTATAGCGTTTTTTATTAAAAATCGCAATATGAAATTTTTATTCCCAAAGAGGAAAGGAATAAAAAAACAAAAAAATCGTTGCTAAGAGAGGAAAGAATGATTATAATTTAAAGTAGCGTCAAAAATATAGGTAACGAATTTATTTGTTTCCAACAAGGAGGAGTCCATTCATGAAAAGCGATATTGAAATTGCACAGGAGGCAGAAATGAAGCCGATTTCGGAATTGACTAAAAAATACGGTATTCCGGATGAGTGTGTAGAAAATTATGGGAAGTATAAAGCGAAGCTTGACTTTATTTCCCTGAATGAGCAGTTTAAGGATCGCCCGGAGGCGAAGATGATTTTGGTAACAGCGATCAATCCCACGCCGGCAGGGGAAGGGAAAACGACGACTACGATCGGATTGACGGATGCCTTGAACCGCATGGGGAAAAAGGCCATGGCCGCGCTTCGTGAGCCATCCTTGGGACCTGTCTTTGGAATCAAGGGCGGGGCGGCCGGAGGCGGGTATGCCCAGGTCGTTCCGATGGAGGATATCAATCTGCATTTCACCGGTGATTTTCATGCTGTCGGTGCAGCAAATAATCTGGTCGCGGCCATTTTGGACAATCATATCCATCAGGGAAATGAACTGGGCATAGATGTAAGACGGATTATTTGGAGACGCTGTGTCGATATGAATGACCGTCAGCTGCGAAGCATTGTTGATGGACTAGGAAACCGGGTCGATGGGCTGACAAGGCAGGATGGATTTGATATTACCGTGGCAACAGAGATGATGGCTGTATTCTGCATGGCAAGCGATCTGATGGATCTAAAGCAGCGGGTTGCCCGGATGATTGTCGCATATGATGATGATGGAGATCCTGTCACCGTCGGAGATCTGCACGTGGAGGGGGCGGTCACAGCCTTACTAAAGGATGCCCTAAAGCCAAATGTGGTTCAGTCTCTGGAGGGGACCTTAGCCTTGGTTCATGGAGGACCGTTTGCCAATATTGCGCATGGCTGCAACAGCCTGATTGCAACAAAGCTGGGACGAAAGCTTTCGGATTATCTGGTGACAGAGGCAGGATTTGGAGCCGATCTGGGAGCAGAAAAGTTTTTGGATATCAAATGCCGGGCAGGAAATATGAAGCCGGATGCTGTTGTGATCGTGGCGACGATCCGGGCCTTAAAATATAACGGTGGCGTGTCTAAAGATCAGTTGAACGAGGAAAACATCAAAGCGCTGGAAGCAGGACTCCCAAATCTGTTAAAGCATATCAGGAATATAACAGAAGTCTTTCATCTTCCGGCGGTAGTTGCAATCAATAGATTTCCAACGGATACAGAAGAAGAGATTCGTCTGGTCAGAGAAAAATGCAGGGAACTGGGAGTGAATATCGTTCTTTCTGAGGTCTGGGCAAAGGGCGGCGAAGGCGGTATAGAGCTGGCAGAAGAGGTGCTTCGATTGACCGAGCAGCCATCAAAACTGACCTATGCCTATGATTTATCGGACGACATCACAGAAAAGATCCAAAAAATCGCGACAAAAATATATGGGGCAGCGGAAGTGACTTTTTCAACAAAAGCAAAGCGGGAAATTGCCCGCTTAGAAGAAGCCGGATATGGAAATCTTCCTGTCTGTATGGCAAAAAATCAGTATTCCCTGACCGATGATCCAAAGAAACTGGGCTGCCCGACAGGCTTTGAGATCAAAGTGCGAAACGTGACGCCGTCCATTGGAGCCGGTTTTTTGGTGGTTCTGACCGGTACCATTATGAAAATGCCAGGTCTTCCTAAGGTTCCATCAGCAGAGCAGATCGACGTGGACGAAAAGGGACAGATACATGGGCTGTTCTAATGCGGGGGGATTTATTTGTTGGCGAGAACAATGGTTGGTTTTTGCTAACGGTGTAAAATTATAGATGAGATTAAAGGAGGTATTTTATTATGACGAACAAACCAAAGGTAAAAGTGGGATTAGTGGCTGTGAGCCGCGATTGTTTTCCGGAGAGTCTTTCTGTGAACCGCAGAAAAAATCTGGTAGAAGCATATACGAAAAAGTATGACGGGGAAGAGCTGTATGAATGTCCAGTCTGCATCGTAGAGAGCGAAATACATATGGTTCAGGCTCTAGAGGATATCAAGGCAGCAGGCTGTAATGCATTGGTCGTATATCTTGGAAATTTCGGGCCGGAGATTTCCGAAACACTGCTGGCGAAGCATTTTGAAGGCCCTAAAATGTTTATTGCAGCAGCAGAAGAGTCCGGATCAGATCTGATCCAGGGGCGTGGGGATGCATACTGCGGAATGCTGAACGCCAGCTACAATCTCAAGCTTCGTAATATCAAGGCCTATATTCCGGAGTATCCGGTCGGTGATGCTGAGGATTGCGCGGATATGATCCACGATTTCCTGCCAATCGCAAGAGCTGTGATCGGATTGAGCAGCCTAAAGATCATCAGCTTTGGCCCGCGCCCGCTGAACTTTTTGGCCTGCAATGCGCCAATCAAGCAGTTGTATAATCTGGGGGTTGAGATTGAAGAAAATTCAGAGCTGGATCTGTTCGAAGCATTTCACAAACATGATCATGATGAGCGGATCCCGGCGATTGTCAAAGAAATGGAAGAAGAGCTTGGCGCAGGAAATAAAAAGCCGGAGATCTTATCTAAGCTCGCACAGTATGAGCTCACGCTGACGGACTGGATTGAGGAGCACCGAGGATATCGTGAATATGTGGCAATTGCAGGAAAGTGCTGGCCGGCGTTCCAGACACAGTTCGGTTTCGTGCCATGCTATGTCAACAGCCGTCTGACGGCCCGGGGAATCCCGGTCTCCTGTGAAGTGGATATCTATGGCGCTCTGAGCGAATTTATCGGAACACTCGTAAGTGAGGATGCCGTGACCTTGTTAGATATCAATAATTCCGTTCCGAAGGATTTATATAAAGAAGATATCCAGGGCAAATTTGATTATACGCAGAAGGATACTTTCATGGGCTTCCACTGTGGCAATACTGCTTCGGGAAAACTGGTCTCTTGTGAGATGAAGTATCAGATGATCATGGCAAGGAGTCTTCCGGAGGAAGTGACACAGGGAACGCTGGAGGGAGATATTGCTCCGGGAGAAATCACTTTCTATCGTTTACAGAGCACGGCAGACAACAAGCTTCGGGCCTACATTGCCCAGGGAGAGGTACTGCCGGTAGCAACTCGTTCGTTTGGATCTATTGGTATTTTTGCGATTCCGGAAATGGGACGGTTTTATCGCCATGTACTGATTGAAAAGGGATTCCCGCACCACGGGGCAGTGGCATTTGGACATTTTGGCAGGGAATTGTACGAGGTATTCAAATATATCGGAGTTCCGGTGGAGGAGATCGGGTATAATCAGCCGGCCGGAGTAAGATATCCGACAGAAAATCCGTTTGAATCGATTCGATAGAACAAAGAATAGGAGAAGGAATATGTATTTTATTGGTGTAGATCTGGGGACCTCCGCAGTAAAACTTCTGCTGATGGAAGAAGGCGGAGCAATCAAAAAAATCGTTTCCCGGGAATATCCCCTGTACTTTCCGCATTCCGGATGGTCTGAGCAAAATCCGGAAGACTGGGTCAGTGCGTCTATGGACGGAATGAAGGAGCTGACCAAAGAGCTGGCCGAAGAGGGAAGAATGGGAGAGCTGGCAGGTATCAGCTTTGGCGGACAGATGCATGGACTGGTCGTATTGGACGAGCAAGATCATGTCATCCGTCCGGCAATCCTTTGGAATGATGGAAGGACGACGGAGGAAACGGCGTATTTAAACGATGTTATTGGAAAAGAAACACTATCTGCCTATACGGCGAATATTGCGTTTCCGGGGTTTACAGCGCCAAAGCTTCTTTGGATGAAAAAGCACGAGCCGGAGCGTTTTGATAAGATCAAAAAGATCATGTTGCCAAAGGACTATCTGGCATATTGTTTGTCCGGCAGTTTTTGTACCGATGTGTCCGATGCATCCGGTATGCTTTTGATGGATGTAAAGAACCGCTGCTGGTCAGAGGAAATGTTAAAGATCTGCTGCATTACAAGAGAACAGCTTCCGACAATCTATGAAAGCAGTGAGGTGGTCGGGACGTTGAAAAAATCCGTAGCAGATGAGCTGTCCTTTCCGGAATCCGTAAAAATCATCGCGGGTGCCGGGGATAATGCGGCGGCAGCTGTCGGAACAGCGACTGTCGGAGATGGAGCCTGCAATATTTCCCTTGGCACCTCAGGGACAATTTTCATTTCCAGTGAAAGCTTTCGGGTGGATCAAAACAATGCCCTTCATTCCTTTGCCCATGCAGACGGGCAGTATCATCTGATGGGCTGTATGCTGAGCGCTGCCTCCTGCAACAAATGGTGGAATGAAGAAATCCTAAAGACTTCCGACTTTGCCGCGGAGCAAAAGGGCATTCAGAAGCTGGGGGAGAACAAGGTCTTTTTCCTCCCGTATCTGATGGGAGAACGTTCGCCTCATAATGATGCCAATGTCCGGGCGATGTTTCTTGGCATGTCGATGGATACGACCCGGGAAGAGATGACCCAGGCGGTCTTAGAAGGCGTCAGCTTTGGACTCCGTGATTCTTTTGAAGTGGCAAAAGAACTGGGGGTTACCCCAAAGCGGACGAAAATCTGCGGCGGCGGCGCCAAGAGTCCCCTGTGGCGGAGAATGATCGCAAATATCCTAAACCTCAAGGTGGACATTATCGAAAGTGAGGAAGGCCCGGCACTGGGAGCTGCGATGCTGGCGGCGGTAGGCTGCGGTGTCTATCCGGATGTGAAGACCATCGCAAATCAGCTGGTCAAGGTCATGGATACCGTTTGTCCGGAACCGGAATTAGTAGAAAAATATGAAAGCTGTTATCAGAGATTTAAAACGCTATATCCGGCCGTGCGGGGATTATACTCATGAATGAAAGGATCTGCCGTTTTGTTCAAAAAAGCTGGTTTGGCGGATGAAGATCTAGAAAGGAAGAAAGATGGAACAGAAAACAATCAATCAATTCATTTCAGAGCTTTCTTCGGATGCTCCTGTCCCGGGCGGGGGAGGAGCATCCGCTCTTGCGGCCTCGATGGGCTTAGCGCTTGGAAGTATGGTGGCAAATCTGACTTCAGGGAAGAAAAAATACGCTGATGTACAGGAAGAAATAGAAGCTCTGATCAAACAGACCGAAGAATTGTCCAAAGAGCTCTTATCCTATATGGAGAAGGATGCCAGAGCGTTCGAACCATTATCCCGGGCCTATGGCCTGCCGCGTTCAACAGAGGAGGAGCAAAAAAAACGGGATGAGATCATGGAGGAATGTCTGCTGGCGGCAAGCCGGGTACCGTTGGAGCTGATGGAAAAGATTGCGGAGGGACTAAAGCTTTTAGAGCGTCTGGGAGAAATCGGGACACGGATCGCGATTAGTGATGTCGGTGTCGGGGCGCAGATGGCAAAGGCGGCTCTGTCTGGTGCCTCGCTGAATGTATTTATCAATACCAGACTCATGAAAGAAAGACAAAAAGCAGAGGAACTCAATCAAAGAGCGATGGAGCTGATTCGGCAGGGAAATGAGATGGCAGATAAGATCTTTGAACAGGTACTGTCCGCCGTAACAGCTCATTAAGGAGGAACGATGGAAATTTTAAAGGGAGCTGCTGTCGCAGAAGCATTGACGAAGCGGCTGGCAGAAGAAGTAAAGACGATGACATCCCCACCCGTCCTTGCCACAGTACGGGTAGGAGAACGACCGGATGATATTTCCTATGAGCGGGGCGCGAAAAACAGAATGGCAAAGATCGGAATCAAGGTAGAGCCATATGTTTTACCGGAGGATATTTCTCAGGAGAAATTTTTGGAAATCTTCGATCAGCTCAACGAGGCAGAGCATATTGATGGGATTTTGCTGTTTCGTCCGCTGCCGAAGCATTTGGATGAAGCCGCCATTCTATCCCGCATTGCGCAGGATAAGGATGTTGACGGTATCGGACCGGAAAATATGGCAAAGATTTTTGCAGGAGAAACGGATGGGTTTGCCCCATGTACTGCCCAGGCAGTCATCGAGATATTAGATCATGCAGGTATCGATCTAACGGGAAAACGGGTCACCGTCGTGGGAAGAAGCTTAGTGATCGGGAAACCGGTCGCCATGCTGTTGATTCAAAAAAATGCCACGGTTACCGTATGTCATACCAGAACAAGGGATCTCGCGAAGACTTGTCAGCAGGCAGAAGTCTTGATCGCTGCTGCCGGAAAAGCAAATATGATCGGGGCGGAAGAGGTTGGAAAAGATGCTGTTGTGATTGACGTCGGAATCAATGTCAATGAAGAGGGAAAAATTTGTGGAGATGTCAATTTTGATGAGATCAAAGAGATAGCATCTGCTGCCACACCGGTACCGGGAGGAGTCGGGGCAGTGACGACCTCTGTTCTGGCAGAGCATGTCGTGCGTGCCGCAAGGCTGCATGGTAAATCTGCTAAGTGATGATACCCGTTAACGAAAACCGTTGTCGTTTTTCACTACGGCAAGTCATTTCGTTCATGAGTAGAATACTCACCGAAGGGCGCACAGAGCGTGAAGCCCTAGGGAGAAAAAGAAAGGATAACACATGATATCAGAAAAAATGAAAGCTCTGGTTGCGGGGAGCTCTGTCATCCGCGCAATGTTCGAGGAAGGAAAGAAAATGGCAGAAATCTATGGTGCAGACAAAGTCTATGATTTTAGTCTGGGAAATCCCAATGTCGCTGCTCCCAAAGAAGTCAATGAAGCAATGAAACAAATCCTGGATACCACAGATCCTATCGTAGTTCATGGATATATGAGCAATTCCGGTTTTGAAGAGGTACGGGAGGCAATTGCAAAATCCTTGAATCAGAGATTCGACACCGCTTTTACTCAGGAAAACATCGTTATGACAGTCGGCGCGGCCGGGGGACTGAATGTCATTTTAAAATCGATTCTCAATCCGGGAGATGAGGTCCTTACCTTTGCTCCGTTCTTTGGGGAATATCGAAACTATGTTTCGAATTATGACGGAACGCTCATTGTGGTGTCTCCAAATCTGGAGACCTTCCAGCCAAACCTTTCCGAACTGGAGGATAAAATTACGGAAAAGACCAAGGCACTGATCATCAATTCTCCGAATAACCCGACCGGTGTCGTCTATTCCGAAGAAACGATTCAAAAGCTGGCGGCAATTCTTGAGAAAAAACAGCAGGAATACGGAACCGAAATCTATTTGATTTCAGATGAGCCATACCGGGAATTGGTCTATGATGGGGCAGAGGTTCCTTATCTGACCAAATATTATCGGAATACGGTGGTCGGTTATTCCTATAGCAAGTCGCTGTCTCTTCCGGGAGAAAGGATTGGATATTTGGTCATTCCGAACGAAGCAGCAGATTTTGAAGCCTTGTGCGGCGCAGCAAATGTAGCGACCAGGATCTTGGGCTTTGTCAATGCACCATCCCTTCAGCAGCTTGCGGTAGCAAAGTGCCTGGATTGCCAGACGGATGTTTCCTACTATAATAGAAATCGGGAAACCCTTTATGAGGGGCTTAAACAATATGGCTATGAATGTGTCAAGCCGGAAGGCGCGTTTTATCTGTTCGTGAAGTCCCCGACAGAGGATGAAAAGGTCTTTGTAGAAGCCTGCAAAAAACGGCAGATTCTGGTTGTTCCGGGAAGCTCTTTCGCTTGTCCTGGATATGTGCGGATTGCATACTGTGTCGCATATGAGACGATTCTTGGCGCACTGCCGGGCTTTGAGGAAGTGGCAAAAGAATTATTTTGAGAGGAGGACCGGTTTTACCAAACCATAGAATATGAAGAATTGGGAAAAAAATGTAAGAAAAGTTGTTCCCTATGTACCGGGAGAACAGCCAAAGGAAGATCATTTAATCAAGCTGAATACCAACGAAAACCCATATCCTCCATCACCGAAGGCAGAACAGTGCCTTAGGGAACTGGAGATTTCTGCGTTCCGTAAATATCCGGATCCGGAGTGCCGGGAGCTGATTCAGGCCATATCCCGGGCATATGGCGTACCGGAAAGTCGGATTTTTGCCGGCGTTGGCTCTGATGATGTTCTGGCGATGCTGTTTCTGACCTTTTTTCATGGAACGGCGCCGATTCTGTTTCCGGATATTACGTATTCCTTTTATGATGTCTGGGCAGAGCTTCTAAGGATTCCTTATGAAACCGTTCCGTTAGATGAAGAATTTGCGATTCGTCCCGGGGATTATCAAAGGGAAAATGGAGGAATCATTTTTCCAAATCCCAATGCCCCGACAGGGCGATTGCTTTCACTTGATTTAATCAAAGAAATCCTGGACGCGAATTCAGATTCCATTGTCATCGTGGACGAAGCATACATTGATTTTGGAGGGGAATCTGCCCTGCCGCTGATCGATCAATACGAAAATCTGATCGTGGTCCGGACGTTCTCAAAATCTTATTCCATGGCAGGAATGAGAATTGGATATGCCTTCGGGCAGGAGCACCTGATTTCTTATCTGAACGATGTGAAATTTTCATTTAATTCCTACACCATGAATCTTCCAGCCTTAAAAATTGGCGCGGCGGTCATTTCCGACCAGGAATATCTTTCTATGACCAAAAATAAAATCATAAAAACAAGAGAATGGTTCTCTAAAGAAATGAGAGCACTTGGATTTTCTTTTTCCGAATCTGCATCCAATTTTTTGTTTGTAACACATGAAAAAGTAGATGCCAAGGAGCTGTTTGAGGCATTGAAAAAAGCACATATTTATGTACGGCATTTTCGTAAGCCGAGAATCGATCAGTATCTTCGCATTACGATTGGAACAGATGAGGAAATGCAGACGCTCGTCGCATTTTTGAAAGAATATCTATGATTCAGCGGTCAAAAGTCTTTCTTCACGACAAGCTTGCTTGTCCGTGGAGAGAAGACTTTATGACCGACTCCGACATCATAGATATAACTGGAGTTGATAAAAGAGAAAGAGAGACAAGTATGGAAAGTATTGTAGTATGGTTCACATCGACATTGGGAAATTATGTATCTGCAGAGGTCATGGTATTTATCATTTCCCTGTTTCCGATTCTTGAGCTGCGAGGCGGTCTGATTGCAGCATGGATGTTAAAGGTTCCCCTTTTAAAGGCCATTCCCATCTGTATCATTGGAAATATTCTGCCGATACCGCTGATTCTTTTATTCATCAAAAAGATCTTTGCATGGATGAGGCGGTTCCGTTTTTTTGCTAAGATCGTAGAGTGGCTGGAACAAAAGGCAATGGGGAAAAAGGATCAAATCGAACGCTACGAGTTTTGGGGCCTGGTGTTATTTGTAGGAATCCCGCTTCCGGGAACAGGAGCATGGACGGGGTCTTTGATTGCGGCGCTGCTGGACATTGACTTTAAAAAGGCAATTGCAGCAGAACTGTTGGGCATCGTAATCGCGACCTTTATCGTATCCGTCGTTTCCTATGGATTGCTGGGGAGCATTGTGTGATGAGGTGTCAGAGATAAGGAACTGGTGGTGATAGAGGTGGATGGGATGGAAGCATATACGGATTTTGCTGAACTTTATGACTTATTTATGGAGGATACGCCGTATTCTGAGTGGTGTGAAATCTTTTGCTCCATATTAAAAGAATATGATATCGAGGATGGGCTGGTGGCAGAGCTCGGATGTGGAACGGGAACGATGACGAAATTGATGGCAGAACGAGGTTTTGATCTGATTGGAATCGATTCTTCTATTGAAATGCTGGAAATTGCCAGGGCAAAGGAAGAACGTACTGACATCCTCTATCTTTTACAGGATATGAGGGAATTTGAGCTATATGGAACCGTACGTTCGATCATCAGTGTGTGCGATTCCATGAACTATATCCTGACAGAGGAAGAGTTAAAAACCGTATTCTCGCTGGTAAATAATTATCTCGATCCGGGCGGAATCTTTTTGTTCGATATGAACACCCCCTACAAATACCGGGAGGTTCTGGGAGAAGAGGTGTTCGCGGAAAATCTTCCCAGTGCCAGCTTTATCTGGGAAAATGATTTTGATGAAGAAACAGGAATCAATCAATATGATGTGACTTTTTTTAAACAGCACGAAAATGGATGGTATCGAAAATTCGAAGAAACCCATTTACAGCGTTGCTATGAAATGGAACAGGTCATTTCCCTTCTAAAAGAATCAGGGCTGAAATTTGAGCGGGCTTTTGATCTGGATACGGGAGATGAGCTAAAGGAAACGACACAGCGAGTCTGTTTTGTCGCAAGAGAAAAAGACAAAGCAGATATTTTACAAAAAAATAAAAAACAGGAGGAATAACATGAGCATCAAAATTGGATTATTAGGATATGGAAATTTATCAAGAGGTGTGGAGGCAGCAATTTCACAAAATCCGGACTGTGAGCTGACCGCGGTTTTTACCAGAAGAGACCCTGCGTCTGTCAAAATTGCATCAAAGGATGTTCCGGTATATTCAGATGCAGAGCTTCCAAAATTCAAGGATCAGATTGATGTCCTGATCTTAGGAGGCGGTTCGGCTACCGATCTGCCGGTACAGACTCCGAAATATGCGGAAATGTTCAACGTGGTAGACAGCTTTGACACACATGCGCGGATTCCGGAGCATTACGCAAACGTAGATCAGGCTGCTAAAGCAGGAAAGAAAATCGGCGTTATCTCTGTAGGCTGGGATCCTGGTATGTTCTCCCTGCTTCGTATGATTTCTACGGCTGTTCTTCCGGAAGGAGAGAACTATACCTTTTGGGGAAAGGGAGTCAGTCAGGGACATTCTGACGCGATTCGCCGGATTGAAGGAGTCAAGGATGCCAGACAATATACGGTTCCGGTAGAGAGTTCAGTAGAAAAAGTCCGGAATGGGGAAAACCCGGAGCTTTCTACAAGAGAAAAGCATACAAGAGAATGCTTTGTTGTCGCAGAGGAAGGGGCGGATCGTTCCAGAATAGAAAAAGAGATCAAAGAAATGCCGAATTATTTTTCTGATTATGATACAACAGTCACCTTTATTTCAGAGGAAGAATTAAAAGAGCAGCATGCTGGACTTCCACATGGTGGATTTGTGCTGCGGAGCGGAGTGACCGGACTGGAGAAAGAACATCAGCATATTATTGAGTATCGGTTGAAGCTGGATTCCAATCCGGAGTTTACCGGTTCCGTACTGCTGGCATATGCGCGTGCGGCATATCGTATGTATCAGGAGGGAAATTGTGGATGCAAAACGGTATTTGATATTGCGCCGGCATATTTGAGTCCTTTGAGCGGGGAAGAATTAAGAAAGACGATGCTGTAAAAACGTCATTTTACGGGGGGACATTCTTTTCTTCAAAAGGGGGAGATGACAGCCCCCCTTTTTTTCTTCCGATACGGTGCACATTCCCAAAGTTTTTGATCAGGAAACTATCGATGAGTTTCAAAAAATCGTAAATATCAGCTATCGTATCTTTGACAAAGTAATCCAGACATATCGTAAAAATCCAGACTATCGAAAGCTGTTTCCCTTTTCCAAGGAGTTAGAGGAACTGATTCTTCTGCCTCCCCAGTATGAGGGAATCCTGCCAATTGCCCGTCTGGATCTGTTCTACCATGCGTTTTTTGCACTGTCAAGAAAAAATACTTGACATCCTGGGACTTTTCCGATAAAATGAACAGGTCGCATCATGAAAGAGCAAATCATACGACAGAGTTCTGACAAAGAGAGGACAGAAAAATGGAAGAACGATATCGACAGGCTCTCTTATATGACTTTTACGGAGATCTGCTCACAGCGCATCAGCAGCAGATCTACGAGGATTTTGCATTGAACGATTTGTCCTTAAGTGAAATAGCGGAGGAGCAGAATATCAGCCGGCAGGGAGTTCATGATTTGGTGAAGCGCTGCAATAAGCTGCTCTCTGGCTATGAGGAAAAGCTGCATCTGGTAGAAAAGTTTCTGATGATTCAAAAGAAAGCCGAAAGCATCTGTGGGATTTCAGAGTATCTGCTAGGAGAAGAAAATCCTTCTTCCGGTGATCTTAGGCAAAAGATTTCTGATATCAGACAGATTTCCCAAGAAATTATAAAGGAGCTGTAATTATGGCATTTGAAAATTTATCCGATAAACTGCAGAATATTTTTAAAAATCTCCGCGGAAAAGGAAAACTGACGGAGGAAGATGTCAAGGTCGCTCTCAAAGAGGTCAAGCTCGCGCTGCTTGAGGCAGATGTCAATTTTAAGGTCGTAAAGAAATTCGTCAAGGATGTGCAGGAGCGCGCCATTGGGCAGGATGTCATGAACGGTCTGAATCCGGGACAGATGGTAATCAAAATCGTAAATGAAGAAATGACAAATCTGATGGGTTCAGAGACGACAGAGCTTAGTTATCGTCCGGGTGGCGAGATTACGATTCTGATGATGATGGGACTTCAGGGAGCCGGAAAAACGACGACCTGTGCAAAGCTGGCAGGCCAGATGAAGCAGAAAGGGAAGAAGCCGCTATTGGTTGCCTGCGATGTCTATCGTCCGGCTGCGATCCAGCAGCTTCAGATCAATGGAGAAAAGCAGGGCGTAGAGGTCTTCTCCATGGGAGACGGACATCGTCCGGTGGATATTGCAAGAGCCGCGGTAGAGCATGCCGAAAAAAATCATTTTAACGTTGTGATCTTGGATACAGCGGGGCGTCTTCACATAGACGAAGGGATGATGGAGGAGCTGCAGCAGATCCAAAACGAAGTCGATCTGACGGAATCGATTCTTGTTGTAGACGCCATGACAGGTCAGGATGCGGTCAATGTGGCAACAACCTTTGATGAAAAAATAGGAATTGATGGCGTCATTGTTACAAAGCTCGATGGAGATACGAGGGGTGGTGCAGCTCTTTCTATCCGGGCAGTGACAGGAAAACCGATTCTCTATGTCGGAATGGGAGAAAAGCTCTCTGATTTAGAGCAGTTTTTCCCGGATCGGATGGCTTCTAGGATTTTAGGGATGGGTGATGTCCTGACCCTGATTGATAAGGTTCAGGCAGAGTTTGACGAAGATCAGGCAAAGGAGCTGGAGCAGAAGCTTCGAAAAAACGAGATTGGATTCGATACCTATCTGGATTCGATGCGCCAGATGAAAAAAATGGGCGGAATTGGAAGTATCTTGAGCATGCTGCCGGGAATGGGCGGTTCTCAGATGAAGCAGATCGAGGACTCCATCGATGACAAGCAGCTCGCAAGAATCGAGGCAATGATTCTATCCATGACGCCAAAAGAGAGAGAACGACCATCGATTTTGACCCCGAGCCGGAAACGCAGGATTGCCAAAGGAGCCGGTGTCGATATCTCAGAGGTCAACCGGCTGGTGAAGCAGTTTGAGCAATCCCAAAAGCTGATGAAAAAAATGCCCGGTATGATGGGCGGCATGACAGGAATGGGTGGTAAAAAGGGAAGGTTTCGCTTGCCTTTTTAACATAGACAGGGTGCAGGAAGGAGATTTTCTGACCCAAGAATAAAACAAAGAAAAGAATTTGGAGGAAAAACGAAATGGCAGTAAAAATCAGATTAAGAAGAATGGGACAAAAGAAGGCACCTTTTTATAGAATCGTGGTCGCAGATTCCAGATCCCCAAGAGATGGAAAATTCATCGCAGAGATCGGAACCTATGATCCGACAAAGGATCCGAGTGTGTTCAAGATTCAGGAAGAGGAAGCAAAAAAATGGCTTGCTAACGGAGCACAGATGACAGATACCGTCAGCAGACTGTTCAAACAGGCTGGAATCGAAAAATAAGAGGTGGTTTCCATGAAGGAATTGGTTGAGATTATCGCAAAAGCACTGGTAGATTCCCCAGAGGAAGTCCATGTGACAGAAAAAGAGACGGATCGTGCCATAGTTTTAGAGCTCTCCGTAGCATCATCCGATATGGGAAAGGTCATCGGGAAGCAGGGACGTATTGCTAAGGCGATTCGCTCCGTTGTCAAAGCGGCAGCTTCCAAAGAAAATAAAAAAGTAATTGTGGACATTGTCCAGTAAACGGGCTCACGGAGAAGACAATGGAAGATTTTTTGCAAATAGGAATCATTACCTCCCCTCACGGATTAAAAGGGGAGGTAAAGGTTTATCCAACGACAGATGATAACAAGCGGTTCAAAAAACTAAAGAAGGTATATGTGGAGCAAAAAGGAGAGCGGCAGGAATGCAGCGTGGAAAGCGCCCGTTTCTTCAAAAACATGGTCATCTTAAAGCTGAAAGAGTTTCAGGATATCAATGAGGTAGAGCATCTGCGCAAGGCATCTCTTTTAGTAGAACGTAAAGATGCCGTTCCCCTAAATGAAGATGAATATTTTATCGCAGATCTGATCGGTCTTTCTGTACTGACGGAAGATGGAGAGCTGTTGGGAACACTCACCGATGTCATGGTCACAGGAGCCAACGATGTTTATGTGGTAAAGGATTCAGCAGGCAATGAGCTGTTGATTCCAGCCATCAAAGACTGTATTTTATCTATTAATTTAGAAAAAGAGCAGATGCTGATCCATCTTTTAGAGGGATTAAGAGATCAGCCAAAAACAGGAGGAAATAAATGATCCGGTATCATGTGTTGACATTATTTCCGGAAATGATTTGTTCCGCGATGGAAACGAGCATCACCGGCAGGGCAATTTCTAAGGGATTGCTGGAGATTGAAGCGGTCAATATTCGGGATTATTCGGATAATAAACATTTTACCGTTGATGATTATCCCTATGGCGGCGGTCCGGGAATGGTCATGAAAGCAGAACCGGTGTTTCGTGCCCATGAGGCGGTCAAAGAGAGAATCGTTTCTCCGTGCCGCACGATTTATCTGACTCCGCAGGGCAGAACCTTTTCGCAGTCTATGGCAGAGGAGCTAGCCAAAGAAGAGGATCTGATCTTTCTATGTGGGCATTATGAAGGGATTGATGAACGAGTGCTGGAGGAAATCGTGACGGACTATGTTTCCATTGGTGACTATGTATTGACGGGAGGTGAGCTGCCGGCGTTGGTCATGATGGATACAATCTCGCGGCTTCAGCAGGGCGTGCTGCACAATGGAGAGTCAGCTGTTCTGGAATCATTTTCCGATCATTTATTAGAACATCCTCAGTATACCCGTCCGGAAATCTGGCATGAGAAAAAGGTGCCGGAAGTATTGCTTTCCGGGCATCATAAGAAAATCGCGGAATGGAAGCTGGAAGAGTCCAGAAAGCGCACGATGCAGTGGAGACCTGATCTTTTGGCTTGATTTTTTGATGAAAATATGCTTGCAATCAAAATAAAAATATGATATGATAAAACCCGTTGTGAGAAAATGCGATGGTCCTCTGTTACAAAACGTATTAAGAACATCAAAAATTAAAGGAGGTCACAAAAATGAATGCTACAGAAATTATCAAAGGAATCGAAGAAGAACAGTTAAAAAAGGAAGTTCCTCAGTTCCGCGTAGGTGATACCGTACGTGTCTATGCAAAGATCAAAGAGGGAAATCGCGAGAGAATCCAGGTGTTTGAGGGCATTGTTTTGAAACGTCAGGGAAGCAGCATCCGCGAGACCTTTACCGTTCGTAAATTCTCTAGTGGAGTCGGAGTAGAAAAGACATGGCCGTTACATTCTCCATTTGTTGAAAAAGTAGAGGTAGTACGTCGTGGTAAAGTCCGCAGAGCAAAACTGTTCTATTTAAGAGGACGGATCGGTAAGAGAGCAAAGGTAAAAGAATTGATCAAATAATCAAACAGATGCATTTGACAAAAGACATAGGGCCTGTTGTAGGATACACAACAGGCTTTTATGTGTTTTTTACCATTCATAGTCGTCATCCCACAAGGTATTTTCAAGCATATCTACCATTATGACGCAGTGAATGCGTCATGCTGAGGAAAGCATGAAAATCCGGGGGATATAAACATGATGCGCGTGGATTTTATAAGGGAAATGTCGCTTTCAGCGACCAAAATCCGGCGCTGCTCATGAACAAAACGGTAAGCCGTTTCGTTCATGAGTATAAAAATATAACGGAGTTTAAAATAAATGAGTGAGCTGCGATTTTATGACAGACCAAAACCGTTCTCAGTACGACGCCGCTTTGGCACGATTTTTTCCTGGATTTTTGAGATCCTGCTTGTGATTATCCTAGCCTATCTTTGTGTCGTCTGCTTCGGAGCACGGACTGTAATGGTCGGACAGTCCATGTCAGATGAAATCCAAAATGGAGATACCGTGCTGATCAATCGGGTCAAATATATCTTTTTCGCACCAAAGCGTGGTGATGTGATTGTATTTCGACCGAATGGAAACGAAAAGACGCACCGTTATGTCAAGCGCGTTGTCGGATTGCCGGGCGAGCGGATCCAGATTCGTGATGGAAAGCTCTATATCAATGGAATGGAGTATGAAAAGAATAAGGAGATTGGAAAAATTGAAGATCCCGGTATTGCGGCAGAGGAGCTGACCCTAGAGCAGGATGAGTATTTTGTTCTGGGCGATAACTGCGAAAACAGTGAAGACAGCAGGTTCGTCAGTGTAGGAAATGTAAAAAAGAAAGACATTATCGGAAAGGCATGGCTAATTCTGTTCCCTAGAAACCATATGGGATTTTTAGACTCATGAACAGTTATTATTCACAGTCTCCCTCCCGGCATTCGGATTTTCCACTGCTTCGCAGCACTCCCGGCGTATATGCGCCTGAAGTCCTCATTCTGGGAGGAGTTTCTAAGTACTGTTCCGTGAACATGAAATGTGAGCGGCTGACAGCACTGGCATCCGATAGAGTAAGTTAGATATAAACTGGTATGTATAGAGGAGCCTAGTACTGTCCCGCGAACACGAAGTGTGAGTGGTTGACAGCACTGGCATCCGACAGAATAAGTCAGATATAAACT
>CADBUD010000032.1 GCA_902797785.1 uncultured Lachnospiraceae bacterium | reverse complement strand
AGGAAAATTTGCTAAATAAAAGAGTTTCTTACGTGCAAGCACGACGAATCTCTTTCATTTAGCAAATCGACTGTGAATAGTAACAAAACACAAGGTAATAGTGAATTTATACAAGGGAAATTTTAAGATAACTTAAAATTTCCCTGTTTTGTTCACAAAAAAATAACCCTTTTCTCTTTAATAAAAGGGGAAGGTATGATATAATGAGTAAAAATGCTCACTTGAGAGAAAGGATCAAAAAGATGGTAAATGAGAATCGAGTCCGGATGATGACCCAGATTGCCGCATATGAACAAGGAAACGGGCGTGAGGATTTAAAGATTCTACAGTATTTTCGTGGAGATTATATCATAAGAAAGATGATCCAGACCTGGATATATACAACAATTGCCTATGGAATCCTGGCCGGAATTTATGCTGTTCTTTGTATAGATCAGCTTTTTTCTGTGGTTCAAAATAATGAAATCATGTCAGAAGTAACCAAAATGATTGGGATTTATCTGCTCTTTGAAGTGTTTTTTCTTGTCCTGAGTTTTTTTCTCTACAAGAAAAAATACGAGAAAGCAAAAGCAAGTGCAAAAAAATATCATGTGAGATTAAAACGTTTGGAAATAGAATATGAAAAAAAACAGAAAGGAGCAGGTCATGATGACAGAAATACAAAAAAAACGTGAAGGTATCCAGCAGTTCTATGCTCAAAATGAGCGGGTGCTGCTGCCTCTGATAAAGTTTATCCTGGCCTGGCTGCTTTTTTTCTATATTAATTCCACTGCAGGGGTTCTGCAGCAGCTGGATTTTTTTTGGATCAACCTGATTCTGGCGCTGCTTTGCGCATTTATGCCCTTTGGGGTGACAGCAGTGGTATGCGGTCTTATGATTACCTGGGGATTTAGCAAAATATCCCTAGAGTTGGCGGGAATTTCGGTTCTCGTGTTTCTTTTGATGTATTTGCTTATTTTTCATTTTATCCCTAAAAGCAGTATCGTTGTCCTGCTTGTTCCTCTGGCTTTTTTACTAAAGGTTCCGGAGATGATACCGGTATGCGTCGGATTGTTGGGAAATATTGCATTGATTCTTCCTATGTCATGTGGAGTACTGGTCTATTACCTTTTGATTTTTGCTAAGCTGAATGGTGCGGCAATCGTAAATCTGGAGGATGAGACGAATATCAACCGGCTGATTTATATTTTTAACCGGATTTTTACAAATCAGGAAATGTATCTCTGGCTGGTGATGCTGGCAGGGGTGACTCTCTTGATCTATTTGATTCGGCGCGCCAGTACAGATCACTCCTGGACGATTGGCATGATCGTGGGAGTCATCGTCGAGCTTTTGATTGTTTTGATCGGGGAGTATTTGCTTGATACGGAAACAGATCTTCTTTTTCTCTTTCTGGGAAGTGTTTTGGCCATTGCGGTAGGATTTTTGCTGGAGTTGTTCTGCTTTAATGTTGATTTTTCACGAGTTGAATATGTACAGTTCGAAGACGACGAATATTATTATTATGTAAAGGCAGTTCCTAAAATCTATTTACCGGCAAAAGATGTTGTGAAGAAAAAGATTACGGCAGAAAACGATGATATGAAAAAGCACAAGCCAGGAAAGGATACGGAGGAGATTGAGCGGATGCTGGATGAATTTTATGGAAAACAGTAAAATGGAGGAAGAACGGTGGAACATATTTATAGATTTATAGAACATAATATGGCAATTCCGTCGATCACAGTGACAGACATTATAGAGATTATTATCCTGACGTTTGTAATCTATGAGGTCATGCGCTTTATTCAGACGACTAGGGCATGGGCATTGTTCAAGGGAATTCTGGTTATTTTGGTCTTTATTATGTTTGCTGCCCTGTTCCATATGAACACGATTATTTGGATTGCAGAGCGTACGCTGAGCGTGATGATCATAGCTGTGGTCATTGTATTCCAGCCGGAGCTGAGGAAAGCGCTGGAGGAGATTGGTAGAAAGCAGTTTTTTAAAGGATTGTTTGAACAGGGGGGGCTCGAGGAAGAGGATCTGACGGACCGGACAATCCGGGAAATCATCAGGGCTGCTTTTGAAATGGGAAAGGTAAAGACCGGGGCATTGATTGTTCTGGAAAATTCGGTCAATCTGGATGAGTATATCCGAACAGGAATCATGATCGATTCCGTGATTTCCAACCAGCTGTTGATCAATATTTTTGAGCATAACACCCCGCTGCATGATGGGGCTGTGATCGTGAGAAAAAACAGAATCGTGGCAGCGACCTGTTATCTGCCGTTATCGGATAATATGGAGCTGAGCAAGGAATTGGGAACCAGGCACCGTGCCGGAGTCGGCATTAGTGATGTTTCAGATTCTGTCACAGTAATCGTATCAGAGGAGACCGGAAAGGTATCCATAGCAAAAGAAGGCAAAATTATCCGAAATATGAACTCAGACTCCCTAAGAGCGGAGTTGGAGCTTTTAAAGAATATTCATCCGGAGGAAAAAAAGATCGGCAGAAAAAAGATCCACAAATGGAAGGCGAGGTGGAAGCAGAATGCAAATCATGAAAAAAATCACAAATAATCTGGGACTCAAGATTATTTCAGTGATTTGTGCATTTATACTTTGGCTGATTGTTGTAAATATAGATGATCCTGTGGTGTCAAAGCAATATACAGGGATAGAGGTTTCTGTTAAAAATGAAACAGTGATAAAAAACCAGGGGCAGACATATGATATCCTGGATGACACAAATATCATTACTGTGACGGTAAAGGCAAAGCGTTCCCTGTTATCGAACCTGAGAAAATCGGATTTTGAAGCTGTTGCGGATATGGAGGAAATCATGTATGATGGTTATGTGCCGATTTCTGTCAGCTGCAGCAATCCTCAGATTTCAGCCGATGATATCGTGCCCAATATACGGAATATGAAAATCAGCATTGAAAATATGGAAACGAAGCAGTTGGCAGTGATGACAAGCACCACGGGAACGCCGGCAGATGGATATGCCATCGGCAAAATTAAGATTTCTCCAAATGTCGTGCGCATCACAGGACCACAGTCTGTGGTAGGACAGGTGAATAAGGTCATGGTGATGGTTGATGTAGACCGCTGTAGTTCGGATTTGGATACCAAGATCAAACCAGAGCTTTATGATGCCAATGATCAGCTGATTACCAATTCCAGACTGACCATAAGTGAAAAGAAAATTTCGGTTCAAGTGCAGATTTTAGAGACGAAGAGCGTTCCGTTGGAGTTTTCCATCGATCAAACGACAAAAAACGGATATCGATATAATGGAATTGAGTACAATCCGGAGACCGTTCTGATCAAAGGAGAGCATTCCGTTCTGGCGGGAATTGACAGCATACAGATTCCATCCACAGCATTTGATATCAGCGAAGCGACAGAGGATGTGGAAGAGGCCATTGATGTAACAAAGTATCTGCCGGAAGGGGCAGAGCTGTACGATGCGGATGCTGCAAATATCGCAGTAACGATTCATATCGAGGCAATCCAGCAAAAGACGATTACGATTCCGGTGGGAAATATTACGATTAATGGTCTCCCGGAGGGATATGAGATTGAATTTCTCAATGGAGAAAATGTAGAAGTAGAGATCAGTGGAACCTCAGCGGATGTCCTGGCTCTGACGGAGGATCAGATTGTAGGTGAAGTCGATGTTTCCGGATACGAGGAGGGGCAGGTGGCACTTCCGGTGAACTGGACATTTCCGGAAGGGATTTCTCAGGTCAGCGCAACATTGCTCTGGATGAATATCAAACATACAGAGCCTCAGGTGACTGTGACAGAAGAACCTGAGGAAGAAGAAACATCCCAAAAATCATCAAAAACATCAAAATCAGAAGCATCCGAAACAGGTTCTAAAGAGAAAACATCCAATACCAAGGACAATACCAAAAAGGATCAAAATTCTTCTGAAAAAAAGACATCTCTGGAAGAAGAGGATGATTCGGCCGGAGATTCGGAAGGGAGCGAGACACAGGATTCCCAGGAAGAGGAGAGTCCGGTCATAGATGTCACTTCAGATTCGGCCATTGATGGCTAAGTTAGGAGTAGATATAGGGAACGGATAAATTCGTTTCCTATGCGTAAAAGAGAAGCCGGAAGGAAGCCGGGAAATCAGAGTATAATTTAGGAGGAAAAAATGGCAAGATTATTTGGAACAGATGGAGTACGAGGAGTTGCGAATGGAGAGTTGACTATAGAACTGGCTATGCAGTTAGGCCAGGCGGGCGCCTATGCGCTGACAAAAGAGAACGAACATAAACCGACCATTATTGTAGGATGTGACACCAGGATTTCCGGAGGAATGCTGGCCAATGCATTGATGGCGGGCATTTGTTCCGTGGGAGCAAATGCCGTTTACATTGGAGTTCTTCCGACCCCGGCAATCGCCTATCTGACCAAAAAATATAAGGTCGATGCAGGTGTCATGATTTCTGCGTCCCATAATCCGATGGAGTTTAACGGTATCAAGTTTTTTGACAATGAAGGCTACAAGCTCAAGGATGAATTAGAGGATGAAATTGAGTCCTACATAAAAAACAAAATGAAGGATATTCGGCTGGTAACCGGTTCAGAAATCGGAAAGGTCGAGTATAAGCTGGATGCCAGAGAGGATTATATCCGTTTTGCTAAAGGCATTGTTTCTTTAGATCTTAAGGGAATGAAGATGGTGGTTGACTGTGCGGAGGGTGCTGCGCATTACACAGCAGTGGAGACCTTGTCCGAACTGGGAGCAGAGGTGATTCCAATCCATATCAGCCCGGATGGTACCAATATCAACGCTAACTGTGGCTCTACCCATATGGAGGAGCTCCAGGCGAGAGTCGTATATGAAAAGGCAGATTTAGGAATTGCTTTTGACGGGGATGCGGACCGGATGCTGGCGGTAGATGAAAATGGAAAAATCGTAGATGGGGATGAGCTGATGGCAATCTGTGGAAATCACATGAAGCAGAAGGGCACATTAAAGCAGGACACGATTGTTGCGACAGTGATGAGCAATCTTGGATTCTTTAAAATGGGAGAACGTGAAGGAATCCACATCGAAAAAACAAAGGTAGGCGACCGGTATGTTTTAGAACGGATGAAAGAAATCGGAGCGAATCTTGGCGGCGAGCAGTCAGGACATATTATTTTCCTGGATGAGAATACAACAGGAGATGGATTGATCAGCGCTCTTCATCTGTTGGAGGTAATGAACGAGTCAAAGAAAAAGCTTTCTGAGCTGGCGTCCGTTATGGAAGTCATGCCTCAGGCACTGGTGAATGCACCGGTTCCCAACCACAAAAAAGAACAATATATGGAGTATTCGGAAATAGCGAATGCAATTGAAAAATTAGAACAAAAGTTTGCAGGAGAGGGAAGAGTCCTGATTCGTCCGTCAGGGACAGAGCCAAAGGTCAGAGTCATGATTGAAGGAAAAGACCAAAAGATGATTGAAGAGGAAGCAAGGAAGCTTGCAGATCTGATCAGTCATACGATGCTCTAAGAATCTGTCAGGCAGGACATTCTTTGTATCCATGCAAAGCAATTTCAGGAAATTTTGGTTTCCTGATTGGAGAAGGGAAGAAGATTTTATGGTAAGTGAAAAAGTTATAGTGAAAAATCCGACAGGACTGCATCTGCGTCCTGCCGGCTTGTTATGTAATCAGGCGATGAAGTATCAGTCCAGTGTACAATTTTCCCATAATCATACGGTTTCAAATGCGAAAAGTGTATTGAGCGTATTGGCAGCATGTGTCAAATGTGGAGATGAAATTGAACTGATCTGTGAAGGCGAGGATGAGGATACGGCACTTCGCGAAATGATTTTACTGATTCAGAGCGGATTGGGAGAATAAAGGAAAGGAAGTTTTTGGAGGTCAGAAAATGGAAAGGATCGGAAAGAAATTATGGGATTTGTTCGAACTGCTAGTTAGAGCAGTGGTCGGATGGTTCCTGCGGTTGTTTAAGATTACACTGTCAGAGGAGCAGTGGGTTTCTTTTTTTCAATTTGTAAAATTTGCCTTGATCGGTGTTTCTAACACGCTCATCAGCTATCTGATCTATGTCCTGTTCTTACTATTGGGCTTCCATTATCTGGTCGGACAGTATGTTGGATTTGTTGTTGCTACGTTGAACTCTTTTTTCTGGAACAATCGTTTTGTGTTCCAGAAAAAAGAGGGAGAGCAGAGGAATCCCATCTGGGCTTTGATCAAGGTGTTCTTAGCCTATGGGGTATCCGGTCTGTTGCTTGCCCCACTGCTTTTGATTTTCTGGTGCGAGGTACTACATGTATCTGAGTTTTTGGCGCCGATTCTGAATATTTTTATTGTGACACCGATTAATTTTGTCCTGAATAAATTATGGGCGTTCCGGACCAAAAAAGAAGATGCGGTATAGAGGAGGAAGGGAATGATTTCACAGGAACAATTGATGAAATACGATAAGCTGATAAAACATGAAAAAAAGCTGTGCCTGGTACTGATCCTGTTTGCATGGCTTCTCTTTTTTGTCGTCGTATTTCGTTTGTATGGGAGCATGGGGACGGTGGTTCAGCAGACCAAACCGATGCTCTGCATGGTCTATTCTTTGTTTTATCTGGGAATGTTATTGTTGTTCTACCGGACCAAATACGGAAAGAGTATCTATACTTTGGCCGTCATTGCCGTATTGTTAGCCATTCTTTTGGCCATGCGGTTTACAGTCCTGCCGTTTGTTTCTGATGATATGGCAAGGTTTATCTGGACATGGATGCGGCAAATGCGCCGGTTTGATGGATTTTCGTATCTGGCTTCTGATTTTAGCAGCAATTATAATATTCCGTATCTGACCATCATGATTGCCATAGCCCGACTGCAGTTTGACCGGATCACTTCGTTTTTTCTGTTAAAATATGTTTCTATCGCCTTTGATCTGGCTGCGGCATGGTTTGTGATGAAACTGGTAGAGCATTTTTACCCAAAGCGTCATGTTGTGGCGCTGTTTGCGTTTTTTATCACCCTGTGCGTTCCGACACTGTTACTGAACGGATCCTATTGGGGGCAGTGCGATTCGATTTACGTGGCTTTGGGAATCGGAAGTATGTATTATGGTCTCACAGAGTGTTCCAGAAGATGCTATCTTTTGGGAGGAATGGCGCTGGCCTTTAAAATACAGACCGTTTTTTTCCTGCCGGTGCTGTTTTTCTTTTTTTTGACGAATAAAATTCGGTTCCGGGACTGCTATCTGTTCGTACTCAGCTATCTGGCACTGATGACACCGGCATTCCTGACAGGGAAAAGCCTGAAGGCGACCTTGATGATCTATATGAACCAGACGGGGGAGATTTCCATTTTGTCTGAAGGCTTCCCGAATCTGTACATGCTGTTTACCGATGGCGGAAAGAGAGTCGTAGATGGAATCGCCTCCACCTTTGGAATCCTTTTGACAGCCTTGCTCTGTCTGACGGTCTGCGCCTATGCATATTACTACGTAAAATACTTAAATCACGCTGCTTATTTACGGCTGGCTTTACTGGTTCTTTTATTGGTTCCATACTGCCTTCCTCATATGCATGACCGGTATTATCTGGCTGCTGACCTGGTTTCGGTAGCCTTTGCCTTTGTGTTTACTAAAAAATGGTACTATTGTCCGGTGATTTTGCTGGCTTCCTATAATTCTTATTCCTTTTATTTATGGAGATTCTATCTGTGGCATTATCGTTATTTTGCCTTTGCGATACTGCTGGTCATGATTTTCCTGATTAAAGATATCGTAGAAGAAACAAAGACATTTTACGAAATAGATTCAGAGGGAAAAGGAAGAGAACATGAGGTATGATAAAATCATCATTGGAGGTGGGCTGTATGGCTTGTACAGCGCGCTTTTTAGTGCAAGGCGAAAGGAATCGGTTCTGTTGCTTGAGGCAGATGAAACGCCATTTAGGAGGGCAACGACAATCAATCAGGCAAGGGTTCATATGGGGTATCATTATCCGCGTTCTCTCTCTACAGCCCAAAAATCTGCGGGTTATTTTGAACGCTTTTTAGAGGATTATGGATTCTGTGTCTTAGAAGAATTCAATCAGATCTATGCGACCTCCCGGAATTATTCCTGGACCAATGCAGAGCAGTTCCGCAGCTTCTGCAGCTCTGCCGGGATTCCCTGTGAGGATGTGGATCCGGGGCGGTATTTCTTAGAGGGAATGTGTGACGGAGCGTTCCTTACGAGAGAGTACACATATGATGCACAGATCTTGAAGGGATATTTTTTAAATGAACTGAAAAAATATTCCGGAGTAACGTTAAGATTTGGCGCCTGTGCGGTACAATGTGCAAAAAAAGGATCGGTCTATGAGGTAAGGGACCGTCTGGGAAACTGTGATCAGACCGGGTATCTGCTGAATGCTTCCTATGCCTCGACGAATCAGATTATTTCTATGCTGGGAATGGAACCCTTTCCCATCAAGTATGAATTGTGTGAGATTATTCTTTGTGAAGCAGGGGAGCGGTTGAAAAACATCGGGATTACGGTCATGGATGGACCGTTTTTTTCCATTATGCCATTTGGAAAGACAGGCCTTCATTCCTTGACCTCTGTGACATTTACCCCACATGAAACGGATCATCATCTTCTTCCTCAGTTCCCTTGTCAAGAGAGGAGCAAAGGCAAATGCGGGAAAGAGCAATTATATAATTGCAATGACTGTGCGGCAAAGCCGGAGAGCGCATGGCCTTATATGTCCAGGTTGGCAAAAAAATATCTCCGGGAAGAATATGGATTTACCTATGTAAAATCCCTCTATTCCATGAAACCGATTCTGTCGGCTTCGGAGGTCGATGATTCCCGGCCTACGGTTGTCAGGATTCATCAGGAAGAGCCGTATTTTGTCAGTGTTCTTTCCGGAAAGATCAATACGGTCTATGATTTGGATGAGGTATTGTTGATGACGCAGTAAATGCGTCATGTAGAGGAAAGTAGGAAAAGTAGAAAAGGAATAGCAATGAAAAAGAAAAGCGAAGAATCAAAGAAAAAAAGAGTCGTGGCTTCCGCGCTCATATTTTTCCTGTTCTGTCTGGCGGTTCTCTCCGCGGAAAATAAAATCTTTGGCTACAAAGATAAAGAAGAATGGTCTACGGATCGCCGGATCTCGCAGTACCGCGAGTTAAAGGAGAATACCATCGATGTTCTGATTGTGGGCTCCAGTCATATGATGTCAGGGATAGCAGCGCCGCTGCTCTGGGAGAAGAGTGGAATTTCGGCGTATAATTACGTCAGCCGGAACCAGACCGTTCCGTTTACATATCTATCCTTAAAAGAGGCATTAAAGACCCAGAAGCCGAAACTCATTATTTTTGATATTAGTATTTTGATCAATCCTTCGGATTATTATGGATTGGTCTATGATGAATATCATGCGCATATTAATTTGGACACGCTGCCGCTCTCAGCGGAAAAAATCAAGCTGATGTCCGAATATCTTCCGGTTAAGGAACAGATCAACTATTATCTGCCGTTTCTGCGGTTTCATACCCGCTGGAAGGAGCTTTCTGGATACGACTTTGGCAGACGGAACGGACAGGATGGAGAATATCCGATCTACAATGGCTTCTGCATTGTGAAAGATGTCTGGGAGAAAGAAATCGTTACGCAGGAGCTTCCGGTAAATCTATCAGAGCGTTGGCAGGCATATTTTCAGAAAATGATGGAGCTGTGCAAAGAAAAAGGAATTGAGGTACTGTTTCTAGACATTCCAAATGGTCAGAACATTACCTGGGAGGGAATGCCGTATGCGTACCTCAATGGGAATCAGCTCGAAGAGGAGATCGGTTATCAGGAAAAAACCGATGCCAGGGATGAGACCCATATGAATGTTTTTGGAGCCATAAAATTCACAAATTATTTAAATGAATACCTAAAACAGAATTATGAGCTTTCCGACCATCGGGGAGAGGCAGGTTATGAGCAAATGGAAGAAATCTGCCAAAGCTTTAGGGAGGAAATGCAGGAGCAGGGAATAACAAAATGATAGAAAAAGAAAAAAATTTTATTTCAGCCGTTGTATATGTTCACCAAAACGAAGATGAGCTCTATCCATTTCTAAAGATGCTGGTCGGAGTGCTGGATCGGCACTTTTTAAAGTATGAGATCATCTGTGTGGATGATTTTTCCGATGGGGACTGTGAGGAGATCTTAAAAAAATGTAAAGAAGAAGAGGGAAGCAAAAAAGGCGTTTTCAGCCTGATCCGGCTGGGAATCTATCATGGAATGGAAGCAGCCATGCGGGCGGGAATGGATCTTGCCATAGGAGATTATGTCTACGAATTTGACGGATTATGTATTGACTTTGAGCCGGAACTGGTGTATGAATTATATCAGCATTGCATTTCTGGACGGGATATTGTCAGTGCCGTGCCAAAGCAGAACGTATTTCCTTCGTCGAAGCTGTTCTATCGCGTCTTTAACCGGAATTTTGCATCTGCAAATAAAATATCAACAGAGACATTTCGAATCCTGTCGCGCAGGGCTGTGAATCGTGTGGGAAATATGAGCATCGTTGTTTCCTATCGAAAAGCCCTGTACGCTAATTCCGGTCTGGCTCTGGAACAGGTCGTTTATGAGAATAAAAAGACAGAGAAGCGGCTCAATCAGGAGACAAGGCGGTATCGCAGGGAAATGGCTTTGACCTCTATTGTCTTATATACCGATACAGCCTATCGGTTCACTCTGATGCTGGCACTTTTGATGATTTTGCTCGTAGGATGCATTGCGGCCTACACCGTAGTTATCTTTTTGACAGGACGCCCGGTGGAAGGATGGACGACCACGATGCTGTTCTTGTCGGTTGGATTTTTAGGAATTTTTGGAATCCTGACGGTGATGATCAAATATTTGTCGCTGATTTTGGAGTTCGTTTTAAAAAAGCAGAGTTATCTGGTGGAAACGATTCGGAAAATATAAGGATGTTGGGGTCAAAGACAGATTCTTTTCTTTCCCTGGGGTTAGCCTGGGTTGGATTTTTTGTTTTTATGACAATATGGGAGTGCGAAGGAATCTTTTTGTTGAGAAATCTGGTTTTTCTTCGCACACAATCTGTAACAGATAAAGCAGGAGGAGACAAAAATGGATGAAGTTAACGTAGCATATGATACGAATCACACCTTTGCTGTGTGCGCTTATAAAGAATCTCCACATTTGGAGACCTGTCTAAAATCCTTACTTAGCCAGTCGGTGAAGACGAATATTCTGATTTCTACGTCAACGCCGAATGCGCACATTGAAGGGCTGGCAAAAAAATATCATCTGCCGCTGTATTTTACGAATCAGCCGAGCGATATTCAGGATGACTGGAATTATGCCTATAATTTAGCAAAAACAGAGTGGGTCACAGTGGCTCATCAGGATGACATCTACAACAAACATTATGTAGAGAAGCTTTTGGAATATACCAAGACGGACAGCGAAGATATTACCATGGTAATGACGGACTATCTTCCCATCAAGGGGGGAAAGATCGGAAAACGGGACATCAACAGTAAGCTGAGAAGATTCTTCCGCCTGCCACTGAAGAATAAGACGCTGGCCGGCAGAAAATTTGTCCGCAGGAGATGCCTTTCCTTCGGAAACTCAATCTGCTGTCCGACGGTGACCTATCATAAGAAAAAGCTGGGCGACACCGTCTTTACTTCAAAGCTCAAATTTTCTCTGGATTGGGATACCTTTACAAAACTGGCAGGATATCCGGGAAGATTTTGTTATATTGATATTCCCCTGACCTACTATCGGGTCTATGAGGGAGCGACGACAAAAGAATTTATTGTTAATCATACCAGAGAAGCAGATGATATCTATATGTTCCGCCAGTTCTGGCCGGAATGGATCTGTAAGATTATTATGAAGTTTTATATCAATGCCTATAAGACATATGATTAAATGTTACTACTCATGAATAAAATGGTAAGCCATTTCGTTCATGAGTTAGAATGATGTGTTGATTTATATGCCTAGGCAGAAGAAAGGATTTTTATTATGAACAACAGACTATTTGTAGTCATTCCCTGTTATAATGAGGAGGAGGTACTACATGAGACCGTTTCCAGACTGAGCAAAAAGATGGATGCTCTGATCGAACAGGGGATGGCAGCAAAAAACAGTAAGATCATGCTGGTGAACGATGGCTCCAAGGATCGGACATGGGAAATCATTAAAGAATTATATGAGAAGAATCATTACGTTACGGGAGTGAATCTGGCAAAGAACCGTGGACATCAGAACGCCCTTTTGGCAGGACTGATGACGGCAAAGGAATATGCGGATATGGTAATTTCCATGGATGCGGATCTTCAGGATGATATCGATGCGGTGGATCGTTTCGTAAAGGAGTATTTAGACGGTGCGGATATCGTTTACGGAGTCCGCAGCTCCCGGGCGACGGATACTTTCTTTAAAAAGAACACGGCGCTGGCCTTTTACCGGCTGATGGGGGCGCTTGGAGTGGATATGGTATATAATCACGCGGATTACCGACTGATGAGCAAACGGGCGTTAGAGGAGCTGGCTGGCTTTAAGGAGGTCAATCTTTTCCTGCGAGGAATCATTCCGATGATCGGGCTGAAAACGGCGACGGTGGAGTATGTGAGAAATGAACGTTTTGCCGGAGAGTCCAAATACCCGCTGGGAAAAATGATTTCCTTTGCCATTGAGGGAATTACCTCCTGCAGTGTAAAGCCGCTGCGCATGATTACCATGGTCGGTCTTTTGACATGTCTGGCGAGTATCATTTATTTGATTTTTGTCATAGCAGGATATTTTACCGGTGGAACGATGCCGGGCTGGGCAACGATGATCGTGCTGCTCTGTTTCTTCGGCGGACTTCAGATTTTCTGCATGGGGATCATCGGCGAATATATTGGAAAAATATATAATGAGGTGAAACAGCGCCCGAGATTTATCATTCAGGAAACAATTCTTCAGGATTAAGATACAAAAAAATGGCAAATCATATATAGTAAAGGAGTAAGTTATGGAAGACTGTCTGGTAGGTTCTACCGGTTTTGTGGGGAGCAATTTAATGAGCAGCCATACCTTTTCCCAAGCGGTGCATTCCACCGATGTAGAAGAGGCCTATGGCAGCGCTCCAAAGCTTTTGGTCTACGCCGGGATGAGGGCAGAAAAATATCTGGCGAACCGTTTCCCGAAAGAGGACAAAAGGCTGGCAGAGGAAGCTTTGGAAAATATGAAAAAGATCCAGCCGCAAAAGCTGGTTCTGATTTCTACCATTGATGTATATCAGGATTCAAAAGAAAAGGATGAGGATTCTGTGATGGAAAAGGATGCTTCCTTTGCCTATGGATATCACAGACAATTATTAGAAGAATGGGTGAGGGAGGAATTTGATGATGTCCTGATTCTTCGTCTCCCGGCGCTGTTCGGGAAAAATCTAAAGAAAAACTTTTTGTATGATTATTGTCATGTCATCCCCTCCATGCTGACGGAGGACAAATTTTTAGAGCTTTCTGAGCAGGAGCCGGTTCTGCGCTCGTATTATGAAAAGCAGGAGAATGGATTTTATCGCTGCTGTCCGCTGTCTTTAAAGGAAAAAGAAGAGGCAAAGCAGGCATTTTTGCGGATCGGATTTACGGCAATGAACTTTACGGACAGCCGGGCTGAATATCAGTTTTTTCCGTTAGCAGATTTATGGGAGTGGATCGTAAAGTTAAAGGATCAGGATATTCCCGTATTCAATCTCACAAGCGAGCCGGTATCTGCAGCAAAGATATATGAATTTCTGACCGGAGGCAAAACGTTTGTCAATGAAATATCCAAAGAGCCTGTGCAGTATGATCTGCGGACGAAATATGCCGGCCGGTTCGGCGGGGCGAATGGATATTTATATGAAAAAATGGATATATTAAAAAGAATCAAAGACTTTGCTGAGCAGGAAATGGCAGGTGAAAGCATATGAAACTGGCAATTTCCGACATTGCATGGGGGCAGGAGCTGGATGAAGCAGTATATGAGCATATGCTGAGCCAGGGAGTGACCGGACTGGAAATCGCGCCGACGAGATGGCTGTCCTCCAAGCACCCTTATGAGGAGACGAAGAGGGCAGGAGTCGAAGCAAAAAAACTAAAGGAGCGGGGAATTTCCCTTGTTTCCATGCAGTCACTGTGGTATGGCAAGACAGGACGGATCGCGGAGAGCAGAGAAAAATATCTGGAACTCTTAGATTATACAAAGCAGGCAATAGATTTTGCAAAGGAGATTTCCTGTAAAAATCTTGTTTTTGGAAATCCCACGGCGCGGACGGTCGAACAGGAAGAAGATTTAAAGCTGCTGCATGATTTTTTTGAGGAGGCAGGTGCATATGCCGCTGCAGCCGGTGTGGTAATCGCTATGGAAGCGAATCCGGCAATTTACCATACGAATTTCCTGACAACGACCCGGGAAGCCTTGGATTTTGTGAAACAGCTGTCATCACCGGGATGCAAGATCAACCTGGATCTGGGAACGATCCTGTGCAATCAGGAGGAAATTTCCTGGCTTCTAAAGGAGAGGGACTGGATTCATCATGTCCACATCAGTGAACCGCATCTGGCGGTGATAAAAAAACGCGGGCTCCATCGGGAGCTGGCCGGACTGCTGACACAGATGGAGTATGTGGGGGCAGTTTCCATTGAGATGAAGAGCGGGGCATCCAGGGAGGAAATTTTTCAGGCAATGGATTATGTGGCAGAGGTGTTTTCAAATGGAAAAATATGTTAAAATAGAGGGAGTGCCGGATTTTGAATGTATCCGGCTGGCACCAAAGACGTCAGACTATGCGGTCTGCATCCCAGTAATCAATGAGGGAGAACGGATTCGGAAGGAGTTGTACCGCGCAAAAAAATATCAGGTCGATCAGTATGCGGATCTGATTCTGTGCGACGGTGGGTCGGAGGATGGCTCGATGTCTCCCGCTGCTCTTAAAAAAATGGGGGTACGAGCTCTTTTGACCAAAACAGGTCCCGGAAAACAGGGCGCGCAGCTTCGGATGGGATTTTATTTTGCACTCTTAGAAGAGTATGATGGAATCATTACCATCGATGGGAACAACAAGGACAGCATTGAAGATACAGTCCATTTTATCGAAAAGCTGGAAGAAGGCTATGATTTTGTTCAGGGCTCCCGGTTCATTTTGGGGGGGAGGGCAGTGCGAACCCCATGGATGCGGTATCTCTCGGTTAAGTTGATTCACGCCCCGGTCATTTCTCTGACTGCGGGAGAGAGATTTACGGATTCCACGAACAATTTTCGGGCGTATTCGGCCAGATATCTAAGAGATGAAAGGACAGCACCATTTCGCGATTGCTTTATGGGATATGAGCTTTTGGCATACCTTTCCGTAAGAGCATCCCAGCTGGGATATAAGACTTGTGAAATCCCGGTGACAAGGCGATATCCGCCGCGGGGGCAGAAGACACCGACAAAGATCAGTATGATCCGCGGAAATCTGGAGCTGATGAAGATTTTGCTCAAAAACGCAGCCGGAAAATATAATCCATAACAAAGGGAGCCTAGTACTGTCCCGCGAACACGAAGTGTGAGTGGTTGACCCCACTGGCATCCTACAGATAAAGCTCCACTGGAGCTTTGTCTGCATACACCGTAGACAGAGTAAATCAGATATAAACTGATGTTTACAGAGGAGGAATCTCTTATGGGAATGATAGGACCGTTACAGATCGTTTTCGTGCTCCTGTGGCTGGTAGTTCTGCCAGTGATTTTAGGCCTTCCGCTTTTAGCATTGCAGGAAAATGGACAGCCAAAAGAGAGCCTTCTTTTTGCTTATTTATATGGCATCCTTTTTATGCTGGCTTCTTTTTGGGCGCTTGCGCTTCCTATGATTTTGCTCAAGTGCAGCTTTCTCTGGCTGGTGGTATTCTGGCTGGTATTCCTATTTGGCTGCGGCGCAGCCTCCATGATTTTTTTGCTTTGGAAAAAAAGATGGGCTGGCATCAGGGAAAAGTTAAAGGCTTCACTTCTGTTTATTTGGGAGAAAAAAAACCTGATGCTCTGTCTGGCAGTGATAGGGATTCTTTTTCAGACCGTGATGCTTACGGTGTTTTCCCATGTGGATGATGATGATTCATTCTACGTGGCGACGGCGGTAACAACCTGGTCCGAGCATAGCATGTATGTCATCGATCCATATACCGGAAGGTTATATTCGCATTTCCCGTGGCGTTATTTTACCTCACCGTTTCCGGTCTTTGTTGCAGCAATTTCGCAGATTACAGGTCTGCATCCGGCAATCATGGCGCATACGATCCTTCCGATTCTTTTGATTCCCTTAGCCTATCTGGTATATTGGGTCTTTT
>CADBUD010000031.1 GCA_902797785.1 uncultured Lachnospiraceae bacterium | reverse complement strand
TTGTAATCCTGTTTTGCGTCTTTTAGGTCTTTGTTTTTTATTAGGAGCTGGTATTCCTTATTTTGTTCTGTTAAATGAGAGATGGTCGTCTCCAGTTCCTTGATTTTTTTAAGAAGTGTTTCTTCCAGTGTCAATTTTTGTCCCCCCTTTAAATTTTGTTTTTAGTTACTATTCACAGTCCACCTACCGGCATTCGGATTTTCCGCTGCTTCGCAGCTCTCCCGGCGCAATTGTGCCTGAAATCCTCATTCTGGGAGGAGTTCAGGCTTCACAGCAGGAAAATTTGATAAATAAAACAGCTTCTTATGTGCAAGCACGACGAATCTATTTTATCCATCAAATTGACTGTGAATAGTAACTGTTTTTAAGCATATTATACACTGAAATTGAGCAGATGGCAATTGGCATTTGAATAATAGCAGGCGCGTGGAGTTCAGTGAAAAAAGTCCGGGTTTACTAAAATTTGTTGCTCTTTTGTGATACATTCTATGTTAAAATATGAAAAACATCATAGTAAAAAACAAAACTACGAAGAAATCATATATTGGAGGAAAAAATGAGCAGACAGGATGAAGTAAAAAAAGAGCAGGAAAAAATAAAAAGAGAACTGAATTCAACCGACAGGCTCACCAGCATAAAAAATCTGATAAAAAGAGTCAAACACAGCCATTTTTTTCTGAATCAGCCGGATCATCAGAGCATAGAGGATGAAGCACTGGAGAATTATTTTAATAGCATGAAGACAGAGGAGAAAAAGACTCTGTTTAAAAATGTAGCTGCCTATAGGGCAGAGCAGCTTTTGGGTCTGGGTTCAAAGGCGACAGATGAAACGAATCGCCTGATTGCAGATCCAATCAACGCAACCTACGATATCGATTTAAAAGAGGCAAAGTATAACTGGGACGTCATAGACAAGACGGTACTCTATTCTACCAAATTGCTGAATCCGGATGTGACATCTGAAATACAGGCAATGGACAGGTTCTTGAATCACCCAAGCATGAAAAATCTGGACCTGAATCCGGAAGATATGGCGATCGAGCATCTGGCAAAAGATCTCAGGAAAAATCATCCGGAGTATGAAACAAAGATCAGTAAGATCCGGGAAAAATATTCGAACGGAAAAGAAGTATATGAGTCGGAATCACCGGAATACGCAAAAATCAATGTAAATTCAGATCAAAAAACCGTTAACGTCCAGTGGAATCCGGAATTTCTAAAAAAAGAAGACGAAGTTCATCATTTTGTAGAATCCAAAAAAGTGAACGAAAAAGCCACTGTATCGGAAAGCGTGAAGCGTATTCTTCGGGAAGCCGAGCGCAATGGAGGAAAGATACAAACGCATTCGCTTAATGATATGGCAACGGTTCTGTCTATTTCCAGTGTATGGGAATATGATAATATTCCTTATCACAAAAAAGCACTTCGGGAATATACGATCCGTGAGGAAAAAGATTATAAAGCAAGACAGCAGACCATGACGGATGAATTTAATAAGTTGAAGGAGAATCCGCATTTTTATGCTTATATGATGGGAATCGAGAATGTAAGAACATATTTTCAGAAGACGCCGTCTGCATTAAAAAAAGACTGGGATCAGTATGCGAATCAGGTCAAAACCAGTCTTGCGATGGCCGAGCTGGATCAGAGCGCTATTCTTGTGGTGAACAAGAATCAGAAGGACAGATATACAGTAGCTGAGATTCAGTCAGTCTGTGAGAATCAGCTAAAGCAGAAGAATGGAAAGAAAAAAGTCGATTATAAAATAGATCTTAAAAAAACAGCAGGCTATTTTGTAATGAAATATCTGATGGAGCCGGGGGCGAAGAGAACCTTCTTTGGGAAAGGAACAAATTGGAATGAGACAGAGCAGACAAGGCTTCGGGAAAATTTGAAAGCAGATCAAAATGGCACCTATGATCTGGCCTCTGTGAACCGGGCGATTAAGACGGTAAGAGATGGGCTTCTTTCTGACCCGAATTTTTTGAGGGCAGCGGCAGGTCAAAAGACAATGGAAGAGACCTATCAGGAGTACAAGAACCTCATGCGGAAGGATGTGACTGCTGCCGCCTTAGAAAACGAGAGCGCTCTAAGAATGGCAAAGTCATTAAAAGGAAAGGAAAGAGAGGATTATATCAATAGTACATCAGAGGTGGTGCTGTCTAAGGAATATGTGGATTATCTAAGAAAGACAAAGAATGAGCTGGATACCCTGTATAAGAGTGGTGGAAAATTCCGGTCCAGCTATATGAAGGAGCTCTATAAAGAAATGAAAAATGTGATTGATCAAGCTGCCGAAAATGAAAAGAACGGCAATGGTCTTACCGTGAATTCCGGAAGGGTCAAGGAGCTGCAGAGCAAAGCTGTCAAATATTTTGAAAAAAGGAAAGGAAAATTCTTTGATGCACCGACCACTGATTGGGGGAAGGCAAGGCTTGATATCGTAGAAGGTCTGATCAGAACAACAGATAAAGAGATCGCAAGAGCGGAAAAAGAAGGGGCGAAGAAGGAAGAGTCAAGGATGTCTATGGGAAGATTTTAATGACGGGTTACTATTCACAGTCGATTTGCTAAATGAAAGAGATTCGTCGTGCTTGCACGTAAGAAACTCTTTTATTTAGCAAATTTTCCTG
>CADBUD010000030.1 GCA_902797785.1 uncultured Lachnospiraceae bacterium | reverse complement strand
CAGGAAAATTTGCTAAATAAAAGAGTTTCTTACGTGCAAGCACGACGAATCTCTTTCATTTAGCAAATCGACTGTGAATAGTAACTCTGTATCATGGATTACCGATCCGACACCTTTGACAAAAAGGCGAACAAAAGAGTCAAAAGCTTTGGTCCAGCCTGTTTTCCTGCCAAAAGAACCTCTTCTTCCCCCAGTGCAGCATCTGTCATTCCCGCTGCCGCATTGGAAATACAGCTGATTCCACAAATTTTCATCCCCATGTGATTTGCCGCAATAGCTTCACAGGCAGTGCTCATTGCCACAGCATCCGCTCCCAGCAAGCGAAACATACGAACCTCTGCCGGAGATTCATAATTGGGTCCCGTCGTCTGCAGATAGACTCCTTCTTTTAGGGAAATACCCGTTTCTTCCGCACACTTCCTCAACAAGCGGCAAAGCTCTTTGTCATAGATCCGTGACATATCCGGGAAGCGCACGCCAAGCGCCTCGTCATTTTCTCCAATCAGGGGAGACGGCACAAAGCTGGAAATCTGATCTGTGATCATCATAAGATCCCCCGGATGGAAGGAAGGATTGATTCCGCCGGAGGCATTGGTCAAAATCAGAATTTCTGCCCCCATTAAAGCCATCAGGCGAATCGGCAGTACGACATCTGACATTTCATAGCCTTCGTAGTAATGGAGCCTTCCCTGCATAATAACGACAGGTACTCCCTTGACCGTACCAAAGATAAATCTTCCTTTGTGTCCGGGAGCCGTTGAAATCGGGAAACCATCGATTTCCTGATAGGGAAGAATGGTATCAATCTGAATGCTTTCTGCCAGATTCCCCAGGCCGGATCCTAAGACAATGGCAGCCCTGGGAACGATCGTGGTCTTTTGTTTTATCTGAGTCAGGCAGGTTTGAATCTTATTCATTTTAAACTCCTTTTTAGGGCATTTCTATGCTTTTTTCCGCTATGAACAGCAAAGCTGTGAAGCAGTGCAAATTCATATGCTATATCACTGTCTTTTTATTCTAACAGATATTTCATAGGATTACAAGGGCAGGATATCGTTTGAATTCCGTGAAAAATCCCCCATTTCCCATAGAAATCAGGGAAACGGAGGATTTGCTTTACAATGCAAAATTCCTAAATATAGATCAGTATCCAATCAGCCAGTCATACATCTCACGGTATTTCGAAGCAGATACATTCCATGAATAATCTGTCAGCATTGCCCTGTCAATAATCTTATTCCACTCTCTTTTTCTGTCGTAGTAGATCTCTTCTGCGTAGCGAATGGTCGCCAGCATTTCATGTGCATTATAATTTGAAAAAGAAAAGCCGATTCCGGAACTTTCGTATTCGTTATATGGCTGGACGGTATCTTTGAGCCCTCCTGTTTCACGAACGATCGGAACTGTCCCGTAACGAAGACTGATCAGCTGGCTCAAGCCACACGGCTCAAACAGAGATGGCATCAAAAAAGCATCGCTGGCTGCATAAATCTTGTGCGACATGGCATCACTGTAGAAAATATTTGCAGATACTTTGTTTCCATATTTCCAATCAAAGTAACGGAACATGTTTTCGTAACGCTCTTCTCCTGTCCCGAGAACAACGATCTGGACTGCATCCTGACAGAGCTCATCCATGACATAGGCGACCAGATCAAAGCCCTTTTGGTCGGTCAGCCGGGATACCATGCCGATCATAAAGGCATGATCATCCTGCTCCAGTCCCAGTTCTTCCTGAAGCGCCCGTTTATTTTTAACTTTTTCCTTTCGGAAATTTTTCTGATTGTAATTACGTACTAAGAAGCGATCCGTCTCCGGATTGAACTCATCATAGTCAATTCCATTGACAATTCCACGCAGAGAATTTGTACGCGCCCGCATCAATCCATCCAGGCCCTCGCCATAGAACGGCATTTTGATTTCCTCTGCATAGGTCTCGCTGACCGTGGTCACAGCATCCGCATAAACGATGCCTCCCTTTAAGTAATTCGCATCTCCATAAGCCTCCAGTTTATCTGATGTAAAATAATAATTGGGAAGTCCGGTGATGTCCTTTACCGTTTTCATGTCCCAGACACCCTGGAATTTTAAATTGTGAATCGTAATGACAGACTTGATATTTACATAAAACTCATTTTCACGGAAGCGATCCTTTAAGAAAATCGGGATCAGACCGGTCTGCCAATCATGACAGTGGATGATATCCGGTCGGAAACCAATGCTTGGGAGAGCTGACAATGCCGCTTTTGAGAAAAAAGCAAATTTCTCAATATCTTCATGAATATTTCCATATGGCTTTGGTCCCGCAAAATAATATTCATTATCAATAAAATAGAACTTGATTCCTTCATACTCCATTTCCAAAATCCCGACATAATGGCTTCTCCATGAAAGATCCATATAAAAATGCGTCACATACTGCATCTGACTCCGAAACTTTTCCGGGATGCACAAATATTTAGGAATCATGACCCGAACATCATAATATTCCTTATCAAAGCACTTCGGCAATGAACCAACAACATCTGCAAGGCCTCCTGTCTTAATAAATGGGACAGCCTCAGACGCAATAAGTAAAATATTTTTCATAATGTAACCTCCTGAACCAATTGATTTGTCTGTTGTTATTCTTTCTCTGACTTCTCCCCAACCTCTGATTTTATGATATCTCCTTCCGTGGTAAAAGTCTGTCCACATAAAAAAGATCTGAATCTCTGATAGATACGAAGCGTTTAGCAGAATAGAATATCGTTTTTATTTTATTATACATTATTTTCCACAATTTTCAAAGCAATTTTGCATTTTTTTTGTATATTTTTAAAAATTTTTTTCTTACTCTTATTTTCTATGCTCCAATCTTATCTTATCAGCAATCAGTGCGATAAATTCTGAGTTGGTCGGTTTCCCCTTTCCTCTGCTGATCGTATATCCAAAGAGTTCGTCAATCGTATCCATTTTCCCCCTTCCCCAGGCAACTTCAATCGCATGGCGGATGGCGCGTTCCACCCGGCTTGGCGTCGTGCTATACATCTTTGCTATCGTTGGATACAGTACCTTAGTAACTGAGCCCATCATTTCCACATCGTTCACAGAGAGGAGGATGGCATGCCTCAGATACTGATATCCCTTAATATGCGCCGGAATCCCGATTTCATGAATCATATCCGTAATTTCCTGCTCCAGCTCCTTTTGGGATACCGGTCTGGGATTTTCCAGACCCCTGTTTTCAATCAAGAGGTCTGCTGTATCCCCGTTCTTTTCCTGGCGAAAGCGTTTAAGACGATCTAAGAACACTTCATGATCAAATGGTTTCATCAGATAATATTCTGCCCCTGCTTCAAACGCCTGCTCTGCAATTTTTTCCTGTCCTACAGCTGAAATCACAAAAAATGTCGGAAAATTCACGATGACCGGATCTTCTTTCACTTTTTCCATCAAGGTCAACCCATCCATCTTCGGCATGATGATATCCAGAATGACAATGTCAGGATGCTTGTCTTTGATCATTTCATATGCCTTCTCCCCATCCTCTGCTGTTCCCACCACTTGAAATCCCGGGGTTTCTTCCAGTACATTTCCTAAAAGATGAACCATTCTTTCATTATCATCTGCAATCGCCACCTGTAATGTGTTTTCCATTTATGAAATTCCTCCTATTTCCTGTTTTGAAGATGCAAGGAAACCATCAACTTCGTTTCCTATCTGATTATATCTAGAAGAGTTCTCCTCTTCAAGGAAAAGATGTCGCTGTAATTCGACATATAGAAGCACTTTTGATACGCACGGTTTTTTTGACGCTTATGTTACTATTCACAGTCGATTTGCTAAATGAAAGAGATTCGTCGTGCTTGCACGTAAGAAACTCTTTTATTTAGCAAATTTTCCTG
>CADBUD010000029.1 GCA_902797785.1 uncultured Lachnospiraceae bacterium | reverse complement strand
GTCTTTTCTGTAGCTCTGTGCCTCGGTTTCTGTCGAGTCTTTTCCGTAGCTCTGTGCCTCGGTTTCTGTCAGGTTCTTTCCGTAGCCCTGTCCTTCGGTTTCTGTTGAATCCGCTGTTGAACGCTCCGCACCACTATCCGCATCATTTCCATTACTGTTTCGATACTGCTTTGGCGTGCAATTCTGTGTCTTTTTGAATAAGTAGGAAAAATAATGGGGATCCTTGTAGCCGACCTCATACCCGATCTCGGAGCTTTTTTTGTCCGTACATTTCAACAGCTCTTTGGCTTTTTCCATACGGAGCTCTGTCAGATATCGTACAAAGGTCTGTCCTGTCTCCTGACTAAAGACGGCACTGAAATGGCTTGGACTGATGTTTACATTGGCCGCTACCATATTCAAGGAAAGGTCTTCATTTGCATAATTTTCATCGATGTAGTCTTTGGACCGGCTGATCAATGCACTATACCGCTTTGTGGCTGTTGTCTTTCGAAAATCAATCGCCTGATTAAAAATCCGGATGATATAATCCCGCATCTGCTGATAATTGGAAATTTTCATGCTTCCCTGCGAAGTATCCGAAAACGGCTCTTCGATTTCTGTTTTATCATATCCCAGCTGTTCTGTAAAAGAAATAACAGCAAAATACATATCCATGATAATATACTGGCGCACCAGAACCGATTCCCAGCTGGAATTTCCAATGTTCCGCAGGTATTCCTCGACAAAATAGCTAATTTCATCTGTTTCACCGCTTCTTAGAAAAGCGTCTACCTTCTTTTTGTCCATATTGGAAACATTGATATTTCCCAGTTTGACCTCCTGCTCTACCTTTTGCTGCTCTGAGATTGCATTATAATCCAGGATCTGGTTTTTATCGTAGATATAACGGTAGGCAAAGGCGCGGTTTGCTTCCATAAAAGAATCTGAAAGCTCCCGAAGTCTCTGGACCGGCGCTCCAATCCCTCCAAAATAACGGACTCCTTCATATTCTGACATGATGCTTTCGATATAATGAATGTATTTTTCCTGCAGCTCACGGATTTCCTCGATGCCTGCTGCCTTGAACAACAGCGCCATTCCCTCAACATTTCTGTCAAATTTTATCACATTTTCCCCATTATCAAACAGATTATCCAGCTTTTGCTGGATTTCCACTTCGATTCCGGAATAGGCCTCACGGCTGTCTCTTTCGGTATAGACCTGAAACAGGATGATGTTATAGCAGGGTGCGCTCAGATCCATATTTAATTCTTTTCCTTTTTCCAGGACATTCGTTAAGGACTGATAATTTCCCACGATATCATTGAACAGTTTTCTGCGCGCATCCATCTCATTTTCTTTCATTTCCTGCCGGAAACGCTCCATATTCTCTTTTTCTTCATGCTCTGCCTGTATGGTTTTCGCGACCTCTTTCACCGAGACCAGAAGCTCTGCTCCGCTGATTGGCTTCAACAGATAATCGGTTACACCGATTTTGATAGCTTCCTTTGCATATTTGAATTCTTCGTGGCCGCTTAGGATTATGATTTTGACCCAGGGAAGATCCTGTTTTACCAGCTTGCTCAGTTCAAGCCCATCCATAAACGGCATCCGAATATCGGTAATGATGATGTCCGGCTTTAACTGTTGAATCATAGGAAAAGCCAGCTCTCCGTCGCTGGCTTCCCCACAGAATTCAAAGCCTTCTTCCTTCCATGCTATGTTGTTTTTGATTCCTTCTCTTACGACTACTTCGTCTTCTACCAGGAATACTTTCAGCATTTTTGTGCCTCCTTACTGTTCCTTTTATGTTTCATCGTTTTTATTTTTTGATTTTTTTTTGGTTTTAGTTTTTGGGTTTCTGGATTTTTGGTTTTTTATTGTTTTTGACTTTCTTTTATCATTTTGGTCTTCTTTTATTGGTCTTCGTCGTATCTTCCTACCGGGTAACCGGCTGCCTTTGCGGCTTCGATGAGGTCTCCAAGAATCTGGGTATCTGTGGAGGAAACCGCATGGAGAAGGTAGATTGCTCCCGGGTGGAATGCTTTTTTCATTTTTTCTAATGAGGCCACCGGATCCGGCTGATCGTTTACATTGTAATCATAATGCGCAAAGCTCCAAAATATACTTTTCAGCCCCAGATTATTCATAACCGCAATCGACTGCTCGCTGAATTTTCCGGATGGAAAACGGAACAGCTTCATTTCGTAGTGGTAGGTCTCCCTGACATAATCCTGAAGCGCTGTGACATCTTTTTCCTGATCCGCAATGGAAAGGGACGGCATCCCGTTGACCGGATGCGAGGTGCTGTGGTTTCCCAAAATATGCCCTTCGTCTATCATCCTGCGAATCAGGTCCGGCTCTTCCTTCGCATACTGCATGGTGATGAAAAAGACGGCAGAAGCGTGATGCTCTTTTAACGTGTCCAGAATTTCTCCGGTGTATCCGGCTTCATAGCCTTCATCAAAGGTCAGATAGATGGATTTGCTGTTTTCTTTGTAAAAATCCGCTTCGTATGCTGCGTATTTTTCCTGGTTCTTTAAGCAGTCCAAGGGACGGTTCTGCTCATCTGTGTCCTTTCCAATTCCCCAGCCGATGGATGTGTTGTCCAGTGATGTTATGTCTGTGATCCTGGGTGGCGGCGTGATGTTGTCTGTGATCGGATTTTCGGACGTCGCATTCTCGGATGTCGGATTTTGGGATGCTGCGTTCTCGGATGTTGGATTTTGGGATGCTGCGTTCTCGGACATTGAGTTCCCGGGTGATTCCGTTTGAGAGCGAGACATGAATCCTGGGTCGGATTGGTCGTCTCCGGTCAATTCGGCTGTTCCGGACGTTTTGGGTGCTGTCGTGGTCTGCCCTTCCTTTGTTTTCTGTTGTACTGTCAAAATTTGAGGAGCGGTGCAGCCTTGAATCAGGATAACGATGGTACATAGGAGCAGGAGTTTTTTTACGTTACACCTTTTTCCTTTCATTTGGTGAACCTCGTGTTATATTCTCTTATTCTATCATATTCAGTTGGGGTTTACAAGATTATCGCAAATTTCGAGGGTAGGGAAGACAGGATTTTCGTATCTTTTCAGGATAGCGTCAAAAAAGACCAATACCGCCCAAAGGATTTTAGACGATATCGGTCTTTTTCTTTAGAAGTCCTCTTAAGCTGTCAGATATACTCTTGAAATCAAGCTTGAGAGTTCTTTATTCTTATGCTGTTTTCTTTTGTTTTGCTTTTTTCTGTGCTGCTTTTCTCAATGCTTTCAGCTGTGTTGTCTTTACGGACGCTGTCTTGCTGTAAGCACCTGCGTAAATCTTTCCTTTGACTGCTTTGATTGCGCGGACTTTGACATAGTATTTCCTGCCGGCGGTCAGCTTCTTCAATACAGCGGAGGCTTTCTTTGTTGTGATCTTTGCAGCACCCTGCATGTTCTTTTTCGTCGAGTAGAGAACTTCGTATTTCTTTGCTCCCTTGACGCTGCTCCAGCTCAGGCTTACCGTGGTTACTTCTGCCTTCGTGGCTTTTACTGCTTTCGTCTTTTTCGGAACAATTTCGAATTTTGCTTTGATCTTGCCCTTGTAGCTGCCGGTTCCCTTGATGACTGCAGTTGCTGTTCCGATCGCTTTGTTGTTTTTATAGGTCACGGTGTAATCAGTTCCCTTCTTTAATTTCTTGCCGGAGAGAACGACTTTTACCTTCGGTGCTGCTGCTTTTCCTTTGTAGGTCACAGAAGCTTTCATGGATACGGAGGCTTTCTTGATGCTGACTTTCTTCGCCGTTGTGCTCTTCTGGTCGTTCTGCTTGGTATCCTGCTGCTCTGTTTCTTTCTTGTCTCCTGTATTATCTTTATTCGTATTATCTTTATCCGTATCGTCTGCTTTCTGGCTTGCTTTTACCTGTAAGGTCACGGCATTCTTTACAATCGTTCCGTCTTCGAACTCAAGCTGAACATCTACATCTTCGTTCGCGTTCAAGGAGGCTTTTGCCAGGCGTTCTTTACTAAATGTCAGGTTGCCTGCCTGATCCAGACCGGAACGCACGTTGCGGAAGCTGATGTCTTTGATCGCTACGGACTGCAATTTTGTTGTATCTTCATCGACGCCTTTGATTACGATATCTGCCGGGTAGGTCAGGTCGTAGGTCAGGGTCTGCTTTTCTACCGTCGGGATGGATGTGGAATCCTTGGTTCCGATGACGGTCGTTAAGTTATTCTCTGCTGCGTAGCTCTCTGCCGCGGAGCCTTCTTCTGTCTTGATGGCGGAAGCTTTGCTGATTGCGTTTGTTTCAATCGCCGTTACCGTCGCCGGGATGAATACGGACTCGTAAGTGTCGTCACCTTCGGAATTGGAAAGGCTCTGGATTGCTGTTACCTTGTATTCTCCGAGGGAGGCTGGAAGAACGAGCTTTTTGCTTTCTCCGTCATAGCCTGTGATGTATGCTTCGCCGTTTTCGTCTACCTTCCACTGGAGTCCCGGGCTGCAGTCGTCGGTCTTGGTTACTGTGATGCCGTACTGCGTCAGGGTGGTGTCGCGAGTCAATACTCTTGCTTCCGGTTCTGCTTCTTCCGCGATTGCGCTTGCATTTACTTTGCCTGCTTTTTCTTCCATGGTGACTACGATACTGTTGATGCCATCCGGCAGGCTTGCTACGGTTTCTTTGGAGATTACGATTTCCTCGGTCGCTTCGTTGTAGGTCACTCCTGTGGTTACGATTTTTCCGTTAATGCTTGCGTTTACTACTCCGATGATTCCATTTTTGGAAACGGAGGTTTGGGTGGAGGTGGCTGGCTCCTGGGTGGCTGCCATAATTCTGCTTCCGGAAGCTGAACCGGAACCTATAGGAACAGTAATATCATTTGAATTGCTGGAACTTGTTGTGGTGTTCAGCCCAGCGTTTTGTGGAGTGCTGGTGGATGGAACTGTTTGATATGCTGTTACGTTACCCATTATCGTTCCATCATTGAATACAACCGACAAATAATAAATATTTGAATCATTCATATGTTGCCGTTCAATCCACGCCCACTTAATAATGAACTGACCATTCTTTACATCATATCCATAATAGTCTCCTCCTGTTGCCGGAATCAGCATCGGCTCACTTGTACTTGTACGTTCATACACTTCTTTAATTGTTACTGCAGGTTCTCCAAAATCAAAATCAGAAAATACTAAATCTTGACCTGTTGATAATCCATTGATCGAATCATACGAAAATTCATTCTTGTAAGATGGACTTCGATACAAATACAAAGATAACTGTTTCTCCAGTGTCCATATTTTATCACCTTCGCCCAAATGTTTCGCACTTCGCTCAAACGTAACAGAGACATAATAATTTCCGTATGATATTTTTCCGGCCGCATTTTCTTTTGCCAAGGTTCTAAATTTATCAATAAAAGCACTTGACAACTTCAGATACATTCCACCCTGGGAATTTTCATAGGTAAATGCAGTTCCAGAAACTAAATATCCATCTGCATCTACTAAATTGCCAAATCTCTCTTTTGTAGATATCACTCCTTCTGTACTTTCTGAACTTCCTGAATAAATCCGCACTTTTGAAATCTTATCTGCGTCATTCAAATATACAGTATCGAACGTAATTCCATCCTCATATGTCTGATTCTCGTCTACTCTCTTTGTCTGCTCGTAGATGTACGGATCCCGGAGTTTTGTTGAATCTTTGAACTGTAACGTCAGTTTATCTGCTACCTCTGTTAGAACTCCTCTCACATTCTTAAATTTAACTGTTACTTTGTAACACACATTCTTCTCAAGTTGTTTCGTATCGTACATTTCCTGCATTGCCTGACTGTCAATTACGATGCGGTTTGATGAGAATGTCACATAATCATTAGAAATTTGTACTGGACTTCCAT
>CADBUD010000028.1 GCA_902797785.1 uncultured Lachnospiraceae bacterium | reverse complement strand
TTGGCTGATCCGTTTTCTTTGGCTGATCCGTTTTCTTTGGCTTTTCTTTTTTTGCTGCTTTTGCCAGTGCCCGTTCTCTGATCCGCAGCTCTCTTTCTTTTTGTTCTAGCTGTTCTTCCTTGATGCGAAGCTCATGACTCCATTCAATCTGCGCCTGAGCGATATTCTTTTTGAATTCAAGAGTTCCATTCAGGATTGCATCATCCATGTCCCTTGCCGCTACCTGTTTGACTGCCTCTTTGAAACTGGAATTTCTGACATATACATTCGACTGCCTGACCAGTTCATCATAAGACAGGACTTTTCCTTCTTTTTTGATCCGATCCGCAGCATAGAGCACAGCTGCTGCCTCCAGTTTATCATTTTCCTTTGCGAGAACGAGCTTATTTCTCGCAGAGGAGAGATAATTTTTTGCTTTACGGTCGATTGGTGGGATCACCTTCTTAGAAAAGCTGTCCTTGCTGACACGTTCCAAAAGAGCTTCTGCCGCAGTCACGCGCAAATATTCGACCTTAGAACGTTTGTGTCGATTCGTGTTCTGCCTTTTCTTATATGCAATATATCGTTTTGCCTTCTCTGCCAGATCTTCCCTCGTCTTATGGTAATCTTCCTTCGACTGTTCATTCATAAAATCTGACTGCTCTGCTGTCGTCACAAAGGTTTTTAATGCTTTTTTCATTTCACTAAATTCCGATGAGGATGTCATGAGAGCCGGATCGATTGCAGTCAAAAGATCATTAATATCTCTTACACTGTCCGCCATGAGAATCTTTTGTGCCGGCGAAAGACCGGTCTTGATCCGTTCATCCAGACCGGCCATAGCGACTTCATCGACCATCTGGCTCGCCCGGTCTTCATCATGATTCAAAATTATGGTATATTCCCTAAGCGCATTCTTTAATTCATTAAAATTAGACAAACGGTCTTCTCTGGTCAGGCGTCTGGTCACATTGTCTTTTTTATTTATGATTTTATCCTCCCAGACCGCCATGGCACGTTCTCTTGCCGCCTTTAGCTCCTCTGTTTCATATTGCGTCTGCATTTCCAGCGACTGCTTTACATCCCAAAGTGCTGGAATATCCTCTAACGGATATCCTGTTTCCACGGCTGCTTTGGAAAATCTTGCATATTCTTTTCCGACAGTATATGAGTTTCCCGATTCTCTCTGCTGATCCATCGCATCAATAAATTCACTGTATCCCACATCTCCTGCCGTTTTCATCCTCTGCAAAAGCTTTTGTGGCGTTTTCTCCTGATTTCCGAACATCCTCTCAGGAATATCGACATAGTGAAGCTTTTCTTTATTAAAACGATTCAAAACCTCCAGCATATCCCCTTCGATATACTTCCTGCTGTCTTCCTTCAGCTTCTGCGGAATGCCATAAAATGCTTCTGCCATCGATCCGGCAATACAGCCAATCGTATCGGTATCCCCGCCAATGTAATTCGCGTTTCTGACCGCTTCCTCCACGCTGTTCGCTTCCAAAAAGCAGATGATGGCCTGCGGCATACATTCATGTGCTTTCTCCGTATGCTTATATGTCGGACGAATCTGATCTGTCCTCATAAAAATATTATATTGAAATTCGTTAACGACATACTCGCGGATTTGATCCTTGGTATAGCCCTTGCGCCCCATGAAAATAATCGCCGCCGTTGCTTCCGCAGCCTTGATTCCTTCCGGATGGTTATGTGAGATTTCGGCAGAAAGCCTCGCCGCCCGTCTGACATCCTTTATATTATCGAACAACCATCCTGCCGAAGAGACCCGCATGGCAGAGCCGTTCCCCAGACTGTTATACGGCCGGTGGGATTTTGATTTGACCCACACAGCAAAATTTGCGCCATACTCTTTATAAATATGCTCATACTTCGGATTCAGAGAAAATTTAAGAATTGAATTAATAATTGCTTTTTTGATCTCCTCATCTGATTTTTCAGAAAAATTATCCTTGTATTTCATCAGACCATCACAGACAGAGATTGATAGCAGAGAATCATCTGTGTATCTTGTCCTGCCGATATATAGCGGGATATCCTTCCTTTTTGGACTGTAATCAAACTCATATGGTGAACCCACGATATCCCCAAATATTGCTCCATACATAATCTCTTCCTCCTATCATTTGCGTTTATTTGGCAGCTGCAGCCGCCTCTGATACTTTCCGGTCTCATTTCATTATAACACAAAAGGCGCAACAAAATGCACACGCCAAAGGCGCACAGAGTGGAAATATGCCCTAACGGTCATATTTCGCGCCCACTGCCCCGGGTTTTCATACTCTGTACGCCTTCGATGTGCAAAAAACGCATGAAAATACCTTGCGGGATAGTGGCTGTGAATAGTAACAAGACTTACGGAACAATCCGTTGAATCACTCTTGACAAAAAAAGGAGATTCCCCTATGAATTATTATCAAAGATTTTTTCTATGTGTTTCTATTCCATTTTTGCTCCTGCTGTCTTTTTTCCCCTGCTCTTTTTCACAAACAGTCCATGCTGCCTCATCTTTGACAGAGTCTGCGGATTTTGAGCTTCGAGGGGTATGGGTTTCTTATTTTGAATTTTTCCAACTGGGACTTTCCAATAAATCCAAGAGTGTTTTTACCCAAAATGCCAATCGGATGTTCCAGACCGCAAAGGCTCATGGGTTCAACGCCGTTTTTCTCCATGTCCGTTCCCATGATGACGCAATCTATCCCTCCACTGTCACCGGCTGGAGCAAATATATTTCTTATCAGGGACGCGGGCTGTCCTATGACCCACTAAAAATCTTAGTCCGCCTTGCGCACAAGAATGATATGGAGTTCCATGCCTGGATGAATCCCTACCGTATCACAGAAACCAGCACGCTCAATCCTGCCAGCAGCTCCACGATCAACCGCATCGTCAGTCAGGTAAAAGAGATCATTTCAAATTATGACGTGGATGGGATTCATTTTGACGATTATTTTTATCCCTCCAATGAACTCAGATATCGTTCTGTTCCCATTGAGACCAGAAAGCGCTATGTCAATAAAATGATCCGTAAGGTTTACAAAACCATCAAGAAAAAGAGCAAAAGCATTCGTTTCGGCGTCAGTCCGGCAGGAGATCTTAGTTACTGCAACAGCATTGGGGCCGATGTCTGGACCTGGCTTTCCGCAAAGGGATATGTGGATTATATCGCTCCCCAGATCTATTGGTCAGATCATTATATTCTGCATGGACAGAGCATTCCGCTTTACTCGAACCGGATCAGGGAATGGACTTCCTTAAACAAGCTTCATCTGCCGATGTACATCGGTCTGGCCGGGTACAAGGCAGGCGAAACGCTATCAGAGGATCCTGGCTGGAGAGAAAGTTCATGGAACCTTTATGCGCAGCTCGGTCTGGCAAAAAAAGCAGGAGCAGCCGGATATCTCTTTTTCAAGTATTCCGATCTGCTCCGTGGCAATGCAAAAAATGAAGTCATTAATATGATGTATCAGATCAGCACCATGACCTTATCAAAGACCCGCATGACCTTATCCGTCGGGAAGAAACAGAAATTATTTGTTACCGCCCTATCCCCGGCCGCTCTGCAGACAAAGATCATCTGGAAAAGCAAGCAGCCGGAAATTGCTTCTGTTTCCAAAAAGGGAGTAGTCACTGCCAACTCTGCGGGGAAGACAAAAATTTATGCCTATTGCAGAAATCTCCGAAGAACCTGCGTGGTAAAGGTGCGCAAGTCTATTTCAACGTGATCTCATTCGGTGCAGTCCGATAATCATAGGTCGTGACTTTTTTCTCATGGAATCGGGATAACAGTTCTTTTGCCGAATACTGTTCTCCATCGATCAGCCATTGCGGCGCATCCAAGAACGCGGCCTCCGGCTTCATATATCGATACAGGAAAAACGGAAAGGAGTTATTGCCATGATGTCCGGTCTGGACATAGGTGGTCTTTAGCTCCTTTTTCCATGTCTTTTTCAAATACTTGGCAATGGACTTGCTATGGGCATCCCCACAAAAAATCATGTGTTCCTTCGCATTCGAAAATTTCAGCACCAGTGACGCATCATTACAAATGTCCTTTGTCAGCTGTTTCACTTCATCATTATAGGAATTTAAGACCTTGATGGTGAGGCTTCCCACCGTGATCTGATCTCCTTTGTTCAAATGATGCACTCGATGGTCTCCTTTTATCAAATTCAGGTAATTTGCATATACCCCAATTTCATCCCAGGACTGATCCAGTGTATCATAATATTGATAATCTATCGGTGTATCATAGATTTTTTTTATGGTTATCCCCTGCGGATCCGGATAGATCTGGTTGAACGCCCCGATATGATCTGCATGCGGATGAGTCAGGAACCAGGCGTCCACGACGCCACCCTTTTCCTTGATGATCTTTCTGACATAGGCTGCGTTTCCTACGGTTCCCCCATCAACGACAATCAATCCTCCTGTTGGCGAACACAGCGTATAGAACATCGCCTGCGAGCCGCTCCTGTCCGCATATTGGGTGATTTTCCATGGCCGTTTTATATGAATCTTCCACCGATAGACCTTCGAGCATCGTTTCTTTCCCCGATAAACGCAGGCCTTCACCACCGTTGTTTTTTTCAGCTTTACCGGTGCGCGATAGATCAAGGAGGTCTTCTTTGGCTGGCTGCCGTCCAATGTATAACGAATCACGTCCTGCTCCGCTGCGTATTGAAGAGTCAACTTTAGCTGTTTCTTTTTCGTATAAATTTTTTTGCTGTTTAAATTGGAACGGATCTGCGGTATGAGCTGTTCCGATGCCTCTGATGAAAATGTGAAATTTCCCATCAAACATATAAAAAAGATACTAAGAAACAAAATAAAACATATCGTGCTTTTCCTTTGCTTTAACATCTGCCTGCTTCACCTTTCTTTTTTAAAAAATGATTGACTTTTCTATTTTCATTTGATATGATAGAAAAGCATTTGAAATATTTATGCGGGCATGGCGGAATTGGCAGACGCGCCAGATTTAGGTTCTGGTGGGAGACCGTGCAGGTTCAAGTCCTGTTGCCCGCATGAAATGACGCAAAACCGAACGCAGTAAGCGTTCCTGTTTTGCGTCATTTTTGTTTTTCCCTGAGTGTCCGAAGCTCCTCTTTTTTCTCTTTTGAGATTCGACGGCTTTCCACTGCCTTCTGAATCGTCTTTTGATGAATCCAATCCGAAAGCCTGTGCTCTGCCAGGATGGGAATCGTTGCCTCATACTGCTTTGCCAGCGCAGTTGCAAAATACCATGCAATCATCATATTCACATAATATTCCTTCGATGAGATGGAAATCATCCATTCATGATACTCCGGCAAAAAATCCGTATCCAGAAAATACCGCATCAGCATCCCTGCTCCAAATCGGATTGTGTAGGTCCTGGTGGAAAAAATCCATTCTTTGATGTACGGCAGGAGGTCTTTTTTATGTGTTTTAAAAACTTTTGGAGAAAACTGGTCACAGGTCGCCCAATTATCAATATAAGGCAAAAACTGCTCTGTTTTCTCTATACAGATCTCATAGTCCTTTTCTTGTGATACAAGAAAGGCATGCAGCTGATTTTCATCAAAGTACTGATGCGGTAGTTCCGATAGAAAAATTTCTTTTTCTTCTGAATGCTTTAATTCCTTTGCATAGGCGCGCAGGAGCGGTGTCCTGACGCCGAGAATCGTATCAGCAGGCACGGTGGGAAGCAGCACCGCCTGAAATTCTGCATACGATTTTTCCCCTTTTTTCTTTAGTTCTTCTCTGATCTTTTCTGTCAGGGCATTTGTTTCAAACGATTTTGCCCGAGACTTTTGTCCCTTATTTTGAGTCTGCCCCATTTTCCTCGCCAAGTAACACCTCCATCATTTTTCTGGTATCCTCACCTGAAATCGTATAGGCATCAATTGCACTGTCATAATACACATTCACACGGATTTCCTTCTGCTCCTGATAAGACGGAGCAGCTGCAAATTTTTCATATTCTTCCGCACAATTATCGACCCAGATTTCTCCAAATCTCTTTGTATCGACCTGCTGATCCTCCGGGTATTTCTCCCTATAATCTTTTTCTGACTCTTCCTGGATTCTGCTCAGATCATTCATTTTTAAATCCAATGGTTTGATTTGCAGGGGAACATCATAGGAGTCATCTTCTTTTTCCTCTTTTTCCTCCACGGTATAATCACAGCAGGCCAATACCTTGATATACGCTTCCTTATATCGTTCCTGCACATCCTGAGAAAATTGTGTTCCATAGACATTCATGATCTGCTGCATCTGGCTGTCCAGCATTTGATCGTACTCTTCTTCCGCATCAGATTCTGACATCCCACAGATTTTTGCATACTCAGAAAATTCCTTTTTGCAAATCGCATCTAAGTTGGCCTCTACATATTTTGCTGCGTCAAAGTCGGAACGAAATGCTTTATCAATATGTGTCACATTATCTTTCACGGTTTCCACGGTATAGGCCGCCCGTTCCGCAACGTTAAAATCCTTGGAAATCACGCCGGTTTTTCTTCCAACTGCAATCAGAACTACCATTAATAATGCAATTGAAGCAACTAAAAGGATTGGTCTTGGGAAATTCATCAGCTTTACTTTCAGCATTCCCATTCCCGTAATTGGTTTTCCTTCTCCGTTTCTTCCGACCTGACTCTCCCCCATCTCTTCCAATGCTACATCATCAAACGGAGACGGACGATCCGGTTCAGGAGATGTCAGGCTGTCATCAAACAAAATTTTTAACGGCTCAGCGTCCTCCGGATTTCCATCATACCTCTTTACATTTTTGCTGGACTGGTTTTCCTGAGACTGTCCTCCGCCTTGTGACAGGTTTTCTACCGGTTTTAATGTACGGCGGTTGAACTCTCCTGACTGTGGATCTCCGCCCCGATGGCTCGCCGGTCGGATGGAAGACTGAGACATCCTTCCCACTTCTTGTACCGGTGAATCTGATTCTGGAGGCTTTTTCTCAAAAGCTTCCCTTGGAATCTGATTTTGCTGCGGCGGGATATTCTGCGGTGGTACTCCTGTTCTCTGTGATGCCGAAGCTCCTTGCGGCATTCCCGCTCTCTGCGGGGACGGAGCTCCTTGCGGCATTCCCGCTCTCTGGGGCGATGCGCCTCCCTGTGGCATTCCTGCCTGTCCTTGTGGATTTGGTGTATTCTGGTAGTTCGACGTTTGCTGCACTGGGGCTTCCGGCCTCTGCGGGGACGGACCTCCCTGTGGCATTCCTGCCTGTCCTTGTGGATTTGGTGCATTCCGGTAGTTCGACGTTTGCTGCACTGGGGCTTCCGGTCTCTGCGGAGACGAACCTCCCTGTGGCATTCCTGCTCTCTGTGGTGATGCGCCTCCCTGCGGCATTCCCGCCTGTCCTTGTGGATTTGGTGTATTCTGATAGTTCGACGTTTGCTGCACTTGGGCTTCCGGTCTCTGCTGTGGCTGACCTCCCTGTGGCATTCCCGCTCTCTGCGGGGACGAACCGCCCTGTG
>CADBUD010000027.1 GCA_902797785.1 uncultured Lachnospiraceae bacterium | reverse complement strand
TTTCTCTTTCCATAAACGGCTCTCCAGTCGATTTCCAATTTCCAGATAATCTTCCCTGCTACATATGATGGCTGTATAGACCCATTCATTCTCCCTTAGGTATTCTATCAGCTCCTCAAAAAATTGACTCTCCATCGTTTGCTCTCCCACACTGCCTTTCTTTATCCGGTTTTTGAAAAACCCCTTATCCAAAAAATTGTTGTTATTTACAGCTCCACTGTTCATAACAGGATAGTAGCTGCGAATCGTAACAAAAAAATCTTTCAGATAAGGGGTTGGCAGAAAATTTTATATTTGCCATCGAATCCTGTTTCTACAGAAGATCCGATAACGCACATTTTATGGTTTGCGAACTTGCTTCGCTACTTTATGCTGATTGTGATATCACTGTTAGAAAATACTGTTTCAGGCTTTTCCGTCGCTTCCAAGAACCTCAAGAATCTTGTGGCTTACCAGATCCTTTACATATTTTCTTCCATCACCAAGATACTGTCTTGGATCAAAATGCTCCGGATGAGCCATCAGATGCTCTCTTACGCCAGCCGTCATAGCCAGTCTTAAGTCAGAGTCGATATTGATCTTGCAAACTGCCATTGTCGCAGCTTTTCTCAGCATATCCTCTGGGATACCGATCGCATCTGCCAGATTTCCGCCATTCTCCTGAATGATCTTTACATACTCCTGACTAACAGAAGATGCTCCGTGAAGAACGATTGGGAACTGTGGAAGACGCTTTGCAACTTCCTCAAGAATGTCAAAACGAAGCTGTGGTTTCTGACCTGGTTTGAATTTGAATGCACCATGGCTGGTTCCGATTGCGATTGCCAGAGAATCTACTCCTGTTCTGTTTACGAAATCCTCTACCTGATCTGGATCTGTGTAAGAAGCATTGGCAGCATCTACGTTTACATCATCCTCGATACCAGCTAACTGACCCAGCTCAGCCTCTACTACTACTCCTTTTTCATGAGCATAATCTGCTACTCTCTTAGCAACCTCTACATTCTCCTCGTATGGAAGGGAAGAACCATCGATCATAACGGAAGTGAAACCACCATCGATACAGGATTTACAAATATCAAAATCTGCACCGTGATCTAAGTGAAGGGCTATCGGAATATCATTTCCGCTCTTAGAAGCCTCCTCAAGAGCTGCTTCTACTAAGTGTACCAGATAGCTGTGCTTTGCATACTTTCTAGCACCTGCAGATACCTGAAGGATGACCGGGCTCTTCAGCTCAGAAGCTGCATCAGCGATTCCCTGAACGATCTCCATATTGTTTACGTTGAACGCTCCGATGGCATATCCTCCTTCATAAGCTTTTTTGAACATATCTGTGGTTGTAACTAATGGCATTTTTTATCCATCCTTTCTAATAATATTTTTCTTTTTCTGTTCCGCTTTTTTGAAGAACGGGCAGAAATATTTCTTTCCTATGTGATATGAAATGAAATCATATCTGGCAAAATCACCCTTATAAGGAAATATTATTGTGTATTTTTCACAAATCATTATTTCCTCATCCTATATATTTATAACAAATATCATGCTTTTTTTCAAGTAAAACTTTTGTTTCCTGACTCTTTTCTTATTTGCGGTAAACAAATTTCGGCAGTCCGTTCTCCATTGGAATTTCTACATCTCCCTGGATCAGTGGCAGGGCATAATCAATAAATGCCTGAGCAATATTGGATCCATCATCTGTGATCCACTCTACCGGAACGGTCTTTTCTTCGTTGCAGATCTCATTGACATCCTCTAAGCTGTGTTCGATCTCGTAGGTATCGCCGGCTTTTCTCTGGAATGCGATCATCTTTCCGGTTTCTCCCTTGATTCCTGCCTGTACGCCGAACCGTCCTGCTGCAATCGCCTCTTCCTGGTCTGTCTTGGACAACATAGCAGAAGAGCAGCGCTGGCAAACATTCAATTCGATGGAACGTACCTTTACGCCCAGTTTCGCTTTTACCAGATTTTCAAGATATTTTCCGCTTCCGGTAAGCATCTTGTGTCCGAAATTGTCCACGCCGACATCACTTGCGTTCTCGCAGACAAATTTTCCGTTTCCATCGTTGATTCCCTCTGAAATGCAGACAACGACATTTGGATTTTTCTCAAATGCTGCTTCTACCTGTTTTAAGAATTTTTCTTCATCAAATGCGACCTCTGGAAGGTAAATCAGCAGCGGGTTATCGTTCTCGTATTTTCTTGCCAGCACACTTGCTGCTGCCAGCCATCCTGCATGACGTCCCATGATCTCTACGATTGTCACAGATTTGCTCTCATATACGTTAGCATCCAGTGTGACCTCACGAACGGTTGTAGCAACATATTTCGCTGCGCTTCCAAATCCCGGCGTATGATCTGTCTTGATCAGGTCATTATCAATCGTCTTTGGCTCTCCCAGTACACGGATGTCATAATTTAATTCCTCTGCTTTTCTGGAAAGCTTGCTTACCGTATCCATAGAATCATTTCCACCAATATAGAAGAAATATCCAATGTCATATTTTTTGAACTGTTCAAAAATTTTGTCATAGACCGGATCGGAAAGGTCTTCCGGAAGCTTGAAACGGCAGGAGCCAAGATATGCGCCCGGAGTTGTTTTGATCAGCTCAATCTTTTCCGGGGATAACTCTGCCTCGATATCCATTACATGGTCTTCTAAAAAGCCCTGGATTCCATTTACCATTCCATAAACTTTTCCAATTGCATCCTTACTTTTGATTCCTTCAGAAATGACTCCATAAAGACTTCCATTGATTACTGCTGTCGGTCCGCCCGACTGACCTACTACAAGGTTCTTCGCCATTTTATTGTTCCTCCTATTATCATTTCTTGTTATACTCACGAACGAAATGGCCTGCCATTTTGTTCATGAGCCGCACCGTTTTATACAAATTTGTAAATCGTCGTTGTGTGGTATTCCTCTCCTGCCTTTAACAGCGGAGATACAAAATTCTCCTGATTGATCGCGTTTGGATAGAACTGTGTCTCTAAGCAGATGGCGCTTCGTTCTCCGTAAAGCACGCCGCCTTTTCCGATCTGGTTATTTTCTTTGATAAAGTTTCCGGAATAGAACTGTACACCTACACAATCGGTATATACTTCCATCGTGCGCTTCTTCTCCGGGCTCTTTAATACTGCGATTTTTTCTACTTTGTCACCGGTCACGTCTAAGACGTAATTGTGATCATAGCCACGGGTCAGCTTCAGCTGCTCAAAATCTGCATCGATATCTTTTCCAATTTCTTTTTCTGTCGTGAAATCCATTGGTGTACCTTCTACTTTTGCGATTTCTCCCGTCGGAATGGATTTGGAATCAATGACTGGATTGTAGGATGAAGCTTTGATCCAAAGTGTCTGGTTCATGGCTGTTCCACTGGCATGGCCGCTAAGATTGAAGTAGCTGTGGTTCGTCAGATTGGCTACCGTATCTTTATCTGATTTTCCATTATAATCAATCTGGATCGCATTGTCCTCTGTCAATGTATACGTAACGGAAATGTCAAAATTTCCCGGCATTCCCTGATCTCCATCCGGACTCACAATGTGGAATGTCACGGAAGGTGCATCTTCATTTATGGATGCCTCCCACATTCTTTTTTCATATCCATCCGGGCCGCTGTGAAGGTTGTTCTCATTTTCATTCTGCGGCATCTGATACTTCTGTCCATTGATCGTAAAGGCACCGCCGGCGATTCGATTTCCATTTCTTCCGATTGTTGCGCCAAAGAAGCATGGGCTTTCAAAATACTGCTCTAATTTGTCGTATCCCATGACAACATCTTCCAATTCTCCATCTGCATTTGGTGCTTCTAAAGAAACTAAAAGTGCGCCATAATCACATACAGTTGCGCTCATGCCGTTTTTATTTGTCATTTTGTAAAGAAATGCTTCATTTCCATCTGCTGTTTTTCCAAACAATTTTTTTTCAATCGACATTTTCTTTTCCTTTCTTTTTCCCTCTGCCTGGGAACGATTATCCTTCTGAAAAACAGGAAACAGAGATTTCTTCATCACCTGTTCCCTGTCCTTTGTTAAAAAAACTTTTATTTTACAAAATCTTTTACTTTGGCATAGATGCCTTCTGCATCCAGACCATATTTCGCTAACAGAGCCATAGCCGGACCGGATTCACCGAAGGTATCATTCATACCAATTTTCAGAACCGGTGTCGGTGCTTTTGCGCAAAGTGCGTCGCAGACGGCACTTCCCAGTCCTCCAATGACGGAATGCTCTTCTACTGTAACGACTTTTCCTGTCTTTTTAGCGGAGGCAACTACCAGATCCTCATCCAGAGGCTTGATCGTATGAATGTTGATGACCTCTGCATTGATTCCATCTGCTGCCAGCTTTTCTGCTGCTTCCAGGCTCTGGCTAACCTCCAGACCGGTAGCTACAATGGTAACATCGGTGCCTTCTTTTAATACGACACCTTTTCCAATTTCAAATTTGTAATCCGGATTATCATTGATGACTGGTACTGCGGCACGTCCGAAGCGCATATAGACCGGTCCCTCGAACAGGTAAGCTGCTTCTACCGCTGCCTTTGCCTCAACGTCATCACATGGATTGATAATCGTCATTCCCGGAATCGTTCTCATCAGAGCGATATCCTCGTTACACTGATGGGACGCACCATCCTCACCTACCGTGATTCCGGCATGAGTCGCGCCGATTTTTACATTCAGGTGTGGGTATCCAATCGTATTGCGCACCTGCTCAAATGCACGTCCTGCTGCAAACATAGCGAAAGAGCTTGCGAACGGAACCTTTCCTGTCAAAGAAAGTCCGGCAGCAATTCCCATCATATTACATTCTGCAATTCCACAGTCAATGTGACGATCTGGAAATGCTTTTTTGAACACGCCTGTTTTCGTAGCTGCTGCAAGGTCAGCATCCAATACTACGAGGTTGTCATATTTCTCTCCTAATGCTGCTAAAGCATTACCATAGCTTTCTCTTGTAGCAATTTTCTTTACTTCTGACATAATGCTGCACCTACCTTTTCTAAATCTTCCATAGCGACTTTATACTGTTCGT
>CADBUD010000026.1 GCA_902797785.1 uncultured Lachnospiraceae bacterium | reverse complement strand
TGTGAAGCAGGAACTCCTCCCAATATGAGGATTTCAGGCGCGAATGCGCCAGGAGAGCTGCGAAGCAGCGGGAAATCCGAATACTGGAAGGGGGACTGTGAATAGTAACATCTGAAAACATTATTTTTAGCACATAACTCTGCGTTCTTGAACAATTTTCTAAAAACAAGTATAATTTTGATAGCATAAAAAATCAAGAAGGAGTTCAGGGAATGAATATGGAGAAATTCAAATCAGCAGGAAAAGAGGCTTCCCTATACCATTCGAAAGAGTCGGAAAGTCCCCTGATCATATTAAATAGTTATGACGGCGACGGGAAATCCGTTATGGAAGCGGTTGAGAAGCTGAAAAAAAAGGACTTTAACCTTCTTTGTATCGGAAATCTTAACTGGAATCATGACATGACGCCCTGGTATTGTCCGCTGACATCACCACAGGACACGCCATGTACAGGCGGAACGGATGAATACCTGAAGCTCCTTCTGGATGATATCCTTCCGGAATGCCTGAAAAGGATGGATGGAACGCCTTCTCACATCAGCATAGCAGGTTATTCTCTTGCGGGGCTTTTCGCATTGTATGCTCTGTATCATACGGATGTATTTGCGCGAGCAGCCAGTATGTCAGGCTCTCTTTGGTTTCCGGATTTTAAGGAATATGTGTTTTCACATGAAATGAAGAGAAAACCGGAGAAGATTTATCTTTCCCTGGGGGATAAAGAGACAAAGACAAGAAACCGGTACCTGAAGGCAGTGCAGGACAATACGGAAAGTATAGCGGCATATTTCCGGGAAGCAGGAATCGCTGTGACATTTGAGATGAACCAGGGCAATCATTTTAAGGACGCGACTCTCAGAAGCGCCAAAGGCATCCTGGCAATCATCTGATGGAGGAAAAGAATTTACATGAAAGCGTATAAGAATGAATTCCATGTTACTATTCACAGATCCGCTGTTCATAGCAACAAAATGCACACACTTCATTGCAAAGATTCTTGAGAAAAAAGCAAAAAAGACAGGAGAAAAGCCGCTTATGACAACGTTCTCCGTTTACAATCTTGCAAGAAACAACCGCTTTGATTCCAGCAAGGCAAGTACGGATCTTGGTTATACGACGAGGTCTTACAGAGAAATCATTCGTGACGAGATCAGATGGCTCAAAGAAACAGGAAAGATCGCATAAGAGGATATTCAGGTGAAAAGGAGAAGAATATATGAATGATTTAGACTTGAAAAATGGCACAGGAGGATTTATAATTTACTATAGTTAGCGTTGACTAACAAATGTAAAAGCTAAGATGCAGCTCATAAAGAATCCATATGAATTAAAGGCGTCTATATCTAGATGGGAGGCAATATGTTCATTTATCTAAAGATGTTGAAACAGCAACTAATGAATATATCAACCAATGATTAAACAAGGAGTATACCTATGTATCATATAGAGAAAAACACTGTACAGGAAACACTTATCATACCCCTTTACGGAAGAAAGGTTTGTTCGGAACACTTTCCCAATCTGTTCAAGGATCCGGAAGCAGAGCGCATATGCGGCTTGCTTGATTACGACTTCGCAGAAAAGGGAAAGAAGATGGAAAGCGCGGCAGGTCTCTTTGGCGCACTGGAGGTTGCACAAAGGCAGTATGACCTTGCATGGGAAGTAAAGGATTATTTAAAGAAGAATCCGAAGGCTTCGGTTGTAAATCTTGGATGTGGACTCGATGATACCTTCCGCAAATGTGACAACGGAAAGTGCAAAGGATACAACATTGATATGCCAGATGTGATTGTTGTCAGAAATGAGCTTCTCCCGGAAAGCGATAGGGAGAAAAATCTTGCCTATGATCTTAACGATGAGATTTGGATGGATGAAATTGATTGCAGCAACGGCGCGGTCTTTTTTGCATCGGGGGTATTTTATTATTTCAAAACCGAAGATGTGAAAGCATTGTTTCAAAAGATGGCAAAGAGATTTCCTGGAGCTGTTCTTGTATTTGACAGCTTTAATCGCCGTGGTGCGAAGATGATGACAAAAACATGGCTTAAGGAAGCGGGAATAGCTGATGTTGGAGCATTCTTTTCAATAGAGAACGAAACTGAACTTGATAATTGGTCAGATGACTTTCAGTCTGTTACGGCAAAGAGTTATATGCGCGGCTATAGGGATATATATAAAGATGTCAGTCTCTTCCATAAACTGATGATCAAACTCTGCGATGGATTTGTTAAGATGCAGATCATAAAAATAACTTTTGCGGATATAAGAAAAAGGGAAAGTTTGCTTGAAAATACGGGGCAGCAGTGCGCCAAATGCGACCGAAGGGAGTGTTTGTGTGCATTTTGTTGCTATGAACAGCGGAGCTATGAATAGTAATAATTATTTATCGAATTACGATAAATAATAAATCCTCTGACCTGCTACAAGGATTTTTCTCCTGCCTGCAAATCTTCATTTACTCCTGCATAGCCATTTCTTCTACTTCCGGCTTG
>CADBUD010000025.1 GCA_902797785.1 uncultured Lachnospiraceae bacterium | reverse complement strand
TACAAGGAAAGACAGGGGAGGCTGCAGATGCAAAGAAGTGGTGGAAAGGGAAAAAACATCGCTGTTTTTATATGGATGGCGCTTATACTAATTGCCGCTTGCGGCGGAATTTCGATAGCAGCCGGGGAAGCCGCTGATAAAACAGGAAAGGAAGAACAGGAGAGCCTGACAGGAGGTGGATATGCGGTCACTGGACAGATGGGTGATGTCGGTTATATGGCAGAGCTGTATGGCGCGGAAAATGGTCTCCCCACCTCAGATGCAAACTATATTTTGAGCGCCGGGGATGGCTGTCTCTGGATCGGGGGATACAGCGGAATCATACGCTACGATGGTTCTGTCTTTGAACGGATTGATTCCTCCCATGGCCTGACGAGCGGCAGAGGATTATTTGAAGACAGCAAAGGAAGAATCTGGGTCGCTACAAATGATAACGGAGTGGTTGTCGTAGATGGCTCAGAGCAGATTCATATCACCTATCAGGACGGTCTCCCTTCCTCCTCGATTCGGACCTTTGCCGAGGATGATGAAGGGAATATTTTTATTGGAACCACTGCCGGAGTCTGTTTTGTGGGACCGCGGATGGAGCTGTCGGTCATAGATGACGAACGATTAAAAGAGGAGAGGATCTTAAAGCTGGATTCCGATTCCAAAGGCCGGATTTATGGCCAGACGATGAATGGCATCATTTTTCTGATTGAAGATAAGAAGGTGACAGCCATTTATGAAAGCAGTGAGCTGGGAATGGAAAAAATTTCGACGATCCTGGTCGATCCTCTGCACGAAAAAAAGGTATATCTGGGAACCGAGGGGAATGCTGTATATTATGGGGAATTCGGGTCTTCGGCGGCTGAGATGGAAAAGATCTTAGTTGATCCTGCCGAGGGGGTTCATTGGATTTCCTATGATTGTCAAAGAGTCTGGATATCTTCCACAACAACAGTAGGATATCTGGATGAGACACATCAGTTTCATGCTCTTTCAAATCTTCCGGTCAATAGCGCCATTGAGATGACGACATCGGATTATCAGGGGAATCTGTGGCTTGCCTCTTCTACCCAGGGGGTGATGAAGCTCGTAACAAACAACTTTGTCGATATCACACAGAAGGCGGGACTTTCCAATGAGGTGACAAATGCAGTCTGCCTGCACGATAACAAATTATATCTTGGTACGGATCAGGGACTTTGTATCCTGGATCAGCAGAATAATGTGATTCAAAATGAACTGACCGATTATATGGGGACATCCAGGATCCGCTGTATCACAGAGGATTCGGATGGAAATTTGTGGCTCGCCGCGTTTACGGAAGATCTGGGGCTCGTTTGTTATACCCGGGAGGGGAAAATCGAAGGATACACGACAGAAAATGGAATGCCGAGCAATGAAGTAAGATGCATCGTGGAAGCTGCTGATGGCTCGATTTTGGTGGGAACGAACGGCGGACTGGCAAAGCTCCAAAATAAAACCGTCGTAGAGATCATCGGTGCGGATTCGGGAATAAAGAATACAGTGATATTGACCGTTGCAGAAGGAGATCAGGGAGAAATCTATGCGGGATCGGACGGAGATGGAATGTATGTGATCCGGGGAGAAAAAATCCGTCGGATCGGAGTAGATGAGGGACTGACCAGCGACGTCATCCTAAGGATCAAAAAGGATGAGGAAAGAGGAGTCTATTGGCTCGTCACGTCCAATTCGATCCAATACATGAAGGATGGGGAGATCAGACAGATCACCACGTTTCCGTACAATAACAATTATGATCTGTATATAAATCAGAAGGAAGAAATGTGGATTATTTCATCTTATGGGATCTACGTATTAAAGGTGGAGGATATGATCAATAATCAGGTCTCAGATTATAAGCTTTACACGCTTTCCAACGGCTTGACGAGCACGCCGACGGCCAATCTTTATGGCACATTGGACGAGGAGGGATTTTTGTATATTCCGGGACGGAGCGGCGTGTGCCGGGTCAATATCGATCATTTCATGGAGGAGAGACTGAAGGTCAGGACGGCGCTCCATTCGGTTTCCTGTGGCGATGAATTGATTCTGCCGGATCAAGAGGGAACCTATCTTCTTCCAGCTTCGGAAGGGCGGATTAAGATTCAGGCGTCTGTAATGGATTATACCCTTTTCGATCCTACTGTGCGCATATTTATTGATGGGGAGGAAGAAAATGGAATTACTGCGAAAAAAAGCGCTCTTAGTACGTTGGAGTATACGGGATTGCGATATGGAAATTATGTCCTTCATATCCAGGTCATAGATCATGACGGGAAGGAGATAGTAGATGATACGTATCAGTTCGTAAAAATGCCCCGGTTTTCTGAGCTTCCGATTTATCAGCTCCTGCTATTGTTCTTTGTGGCGGCAGCAGCGGGGATTATTGTCTGGCGCATCATGAAAGGAACGATCATTCAAAGGCAGTATCGGGAAATCGGGCAGGCAAAGGAAGAGGCAGAGCGCGCCAATACGGCAAAATCCAGGTTCCTTGCCAATATGTCACATGAGATCCGGACACCGATTCATACCATCATGGGAATCAATGAGATGGTTTTTAGGGAAGATGCGGCCGGCGTGCCAAAGGGATATTTTATGACCATAATGAATTATGCCTTTGATATTCGAAATGCATCAGAAACCCTGCTCCGTCTGGTCGATGAGCTTTTGGATATGTCAAAGGTAGAATCCGGAGGAATGAATCTGGTGGAACAAGAATATGATACACGGGAAATGCTTCGTTCCATCATCTCCATGATCCGGGTACGCTGCACCCGGAAAGAATTGAGCTTTGATGTGGACGTGGATGAGATTCTTCCAAGGCGTATGTATGGAGATGCCGGAAAAATCAAACAGATTGTGATCAATCTTCTGACTAATGCGGTAAAATATACCGAGACAGGAGGTCTTTCCTTCCGGGTTTCTATGGAAGAACGGGAGAATGAGAGCTGCAAGGTAAAATTTTCGGTAAAGGATACAGGAATAGGAATTCCACAAAAAGATATAGAAAAACTGTTTTCTTATTATGAAGGTCTGGAGGAAGAGAAAAATAGTTTGATCCAGGGCACAGGACTGGGACTCGACATTTCGAAAAAATTTACCGATCTGATGGGAGGCAGCCTGAGCTGTGAGAGCAGCTATGGAAAGGGATCGGAATTTGTACTGACGATTTCACAAAAGATCGTTGATAAGACGCCGTTGGGGATTTTTCAAGAACATGAAGATGGAAAGGAAAAGGGACCGTATCTTCCGCAGTTTATCGCGCCGGATGCAGATATCCTGGTCGTAGACGATCATCCGATGAATCTGAATGTGATTAAAGGATTATTGAAAGAGACCAGAATCTTCATAACGACAGCCAAGAGCGGCAAGGAATGCCTAGAGCGAATCCGGGAAACAAAGTTCCATCTGGTCTTGCTGGATGATCTGATGCCGGGAATGGATGGAATAGAGACGATATCCAGGATAAGGGAAATCGATCCGGAGCTGCCGGTCTATGCGCTTACGACAAATGTGACATTGGGAGAAGAGTTTTATTTCTCTCAGGGGTTCAATGGATATCTGCTAAAGCCGTTCGACAGTGAGACCCTGGAACGTGTGGTCATGAAGCATATCCCGGAGGAAATCATGGAACAGCCGCTGATGGAGAATGCGGCAGAAGAGCCGGCGGAGCTTCCAAAAAGTATGCAGTGGCTCTATAAGACCAAGGGGATTTCTGTTTCGGAAGGAATTCAAAATTCAGGAGGAATTTCTGGATATATTTTTGGGTTAAATCTTTTTCTGGATACGATTGAGGAAAATGCGGCCATGATCCGGACAGCCTATGAGTCAGGAAATCTGAAGCAGTATACTATGAAAGTCCATTCATTAAAAATCTCGGCAAGGATCATTGGCGCGATGGAGCTTTATGAATTGGCGGCAATGCTGGAAGAAGCAGGAAACAAAGGAAACAGGAAAAAGATCGATGTGAATACAAAACGGTTATTATCGGAGTATGAAGCATTTTTAGAAAAACTGAGCAAATTACGCAAGGAAGCAGGTGAGGATGAAATATGTTTGAATTCATCAGAGAGCATCAATTAAATCTTATGCTTGTTTTATTGGGCGCGTGCGGAATTATGATCATTCTTTTATTTATCACAAGATTTTTATCTCCGAACAGAAAAAAAATTTTGATTCTTATGGAGATGATCGCTGTGCTTTTGCTGGGATTTGACCGGCAGGCCTATATTTACTCCGGGCACGCAGACCAGACCGGATATGTTATGGTACGGCTGAGTAATTTTATGGTTTTCTTTATGACCTCAGCAGTAGTATGGGGCTTTAATCTGTATCTGACAGACTGGCTTAGGAATGAAGGAAATATGGAGGTTCTGCCAATAAGACTGAAGCTGGTACAGACAATATCGACTCTGGGAATGTTCCTGGCCGTTGTTTCGGCATTTACGGGGCTGTATTATTATTTTGATGAGAATAACAAATATCACAGGGGAGGGGGCTTTTTGATTGCTTATATTATACCGGTGCTCTGTCCCATCATCCAGTATACAGTAATACAGCAGTATCGGAAAAAATTCAGCAGGCTGATCTATATATCTATGGTGCTGTATATTTTCGTTCCGATCGTTTGCGGAATCATCCAGATCTTTACCTACGGGCTCTCTCTTGTCAATATGGCCATGGTCCTGGTTTCCATTTTTATGTATATCTTTGCCTATCTTGATATCAATAATGAGGTGGTGCGTGTTCATGAATTGGAGCTGGAAGGTCTTCATGAGGCACAAAAGAGCATGGAGCGACTCTTTGAGCAGACAACGACAGCCTTTGTCACAGCGGTGGAAAAGAAGGACGAATTTTTTGAGGGACATTCCGTGAAGGTGGCGGAGTATGCGAGAAAAATTGCAGAGCTTTGCGGAAAGAATGAAGAGGACTGTGAGAAAGCATATTATGCAGGACTTCTTCATGATGTGGGCCTGATCGGAATCCCGGACAGTGTGATAAAAAATGAGACAGATCCGGACAAATGGAATCGGGAGATCCTGAGACGAAAGCCGGTCATCGGACGGGAAATCTTATCGAGCATCACGGAATACTCCTATCTTAGCGATGGGGCATATTATAGCCATGAGCGTTACGATGGAAAAGGATATCCGGAGGGTCTGAAAGAAGAAGAGATTCCTGAAATCGCAAGGATCATTGCTGTTGCCGATGACTATGTGACGATGACGAGCAGGAAACGATACCGGGATGCGCGTCCGGATTTTGCTGCAAGAGAGGTCTTTGTTGAAGAATCGGGAGGAAAATACGATCCACAGTTCGCAAATTGCATGGTCAGGATCATCGATCAGAACAATAGTGAGGAAAATCAGGAAAAAGCTCTGGACATTGAGCGGGAGCTGGTCTGTATGAACTACCGAGAGCACATTACGAATGGAATCCGGGTCGAGGATCATATCATCAAGATTACTTTCGACTGTACGTTAGAGGCACATCCGGCCAGCGGCTTCTGCGCGCCTTCCCTTTTGCTGTTCCACTCGTTGAATCAGAGGGTGCATGAGAAAGAAAAAGCAATAAAGGAATATCAATATACAGAATTTGGAGAAGTCTGGTTCGACGATCACAGTATTGTTACTGAAGCAAGAGAGATTAAAGAGAGGCGCCTTCCTTCCGCGGAGCACACAAAGAAGAACCGATATGAAATTATTGCGGGACGGTACGAGGATCATGTGAAACTGATCATGAAGAGTCCGCATCATGCAAAGGAAGTAATCGCTGCCCTGCCTGACGGTTCGAAAGCAGTATATATCGGTCTTACGGGTGAACATTGCAGACTGAACAGGATTCATGTCGAGAAAACCGAGAAAAAAGTGGAGGAAGCCATGATTCCAAGAATTGCGGATAAGATCAGCTATATTGACCGCATGGAGTCTGATTTAAAAAATATCCAGATCGATCGGACCCGCTCCGCCGCTACCAGCGGGGTGGAAATCAAAAAACAGATGAGGCTTAGATTTCACACCATGAGCCTGCCGGGGGCAAGCTTTGTCTGGCATTGCCCGTATCTGCTATTGTTCACTTCAGATGATGCGAACGTGGGCGGAGAGAATTATAAGGAATATGCCCTGATCAAACTCAATGGGGAAAATGAAGGGGCAGATCAGCTGGCAAAAAATAAATTCTCCATGAAGAAGAAAGAGAACTTCCCAGGCTGGGAAGCCTGGAAAAGCATCAATCAGGCGGGAATGGAATGCGAGGTGTTTTTGGAGCGGAAGGGCAAACGAATCATCGTCACCACAGAAAATCTCGGAATCCAGATTGAAAACGTCACGGAGCTTTTGGAAGCACCGGAAAAAGTGTATGCAGCGCTTACGGGAGATCAGTGTGCGCTGACGGATATTCGGGTGGCATATTTGTAGTTAGGAACTGTACAAAAATTTTATGAAGTTATACTCATTTTTATTTTCTTCGGAATGCCTGCTTTTCTTTATAAAGCTCCTGATCTGCCGCTTCGATCAGTTGCTTTAGGGAAGAAAAGGATGATTTCCATTTGGCAATTCCGATACTTGTGGATAATTGGTACGGCTTCCCGGAGGACTGATTGTATTCTTTAAAATTTTCGTGTATCTGTTTCTTTAGGTAGAGGACGTCTTCCTGCGCGGCCACCATCCCAATGACAAATTCATCTCCACCATACCGGGCGATGATGAGCTTTTTTCGAGTCTCAGATAAATGAGCCTTCAGCATATCGTTGGCAGAAGCTTTTATGATATCAGCGACCGCGCAGATCGCGTGGTCCCCCTCGATATGTCCATGGGTGTCATTGATCTGCTTGAAGCGGTTCATATCCAGAATCAAAAGATAGACGGAATCTTCTTTGGTTTTATTTTGGATATATTGCTCTACGGTCTTCATGAAGCAGCGTTTATTGTTCAGTCCAGTCAGGGGATCCAAAGAAATCTGCTGTGTCAGACTGTCTAAATAGATCATGGAGCTTGAAAGGGTCAGGGCGACACAATTGATCGGAGTCCTCCATAAAAACAGCTGCAGAAGTCCACCGATGGCGGGAAGAACAGGAAAGAATGCAATGAGAAGATACTTCTCCCGCTCCACATAGTTTTCCCGGCGAAAGGACAGAACCAGAGCATGGATACAAGGAACCATGATGTAAGCATAAATAATGACGTATTGCAGGATGAATAAAGGTCCCCTGTGATAGGTAAAGGATTCATCAATATAAAATAAAAAGTGCGTTTTAACATTGATCAGGCAGAGCAGCAAATGAAAAAAGAACGGAAAGGAAAAAAGGAGGAGATTTTTTTTGCTTTCCATCATCCGGTTCTTTAGGACTGTTTCGAATAGTCCGGCCCAGAAATAGCCGTTGCTGCTGGCAGATAAAAAATAAATGTTTTTTAAGAGCATACTGAGAAAGAGATTTCTCGCAAGAGCCCCCTGATCCATCGCATACCATGCCGTATCAGAAAGAAAAAAGATGATCAGGGAAATCATAGCAGGGTCGAAGCGGCGCTTGACCGTCGCCGCGCCAAATCCCCGAAAGGAGTGAATAAAAAGCATCATGATCAATGCGGAGCAAAAAACATTAAGCTCGATATAGATAAAAAGATAAGATTTCATCATTTTGGCTCCTTTCTGTAGTGGAAAATTTGGTGTAGAAACAAATCCATTGTACCATAAAATAGAAGGAATGGGAAGTGGAGTGAAAGGATAAAACATTAAAAAAATCATAGTGATAGAGTATAATAAGAAAACGTAGTGTTACTATTCACAGCCGTTATCCCGCAAGGTATTTTCAAGCGCGCGGATAAATATATGTATGAGGAAAAGCTGAAATTTAAAGAAGAATATGGAATCAGAAGTGAAAGCTGTAAAGGCGCATGGAAAGCAGGATTTGCTTTCCATACGCCTTTTATTTGCGCTGATGAGGGAAAACGTTCGCTATTTGGAATGGAACTGTGCAAGAGCTTCTTCATCAATGACAAAACGATTGTCCATGGTCTTCATGATATCAACAATCTGAACTGAATCGCTGACAGATTTTATGGACAGATCATAGATGGAATTGTCGCGGAAGCTTAAGATGGTAGGTTTTAAAATATCCATCGGATTCTCTGTGATCACGAGGCCTTTTTCGTGGTTCGATAATTCGACGCAGGCGCCCGGTGGAAGAATCTGGATACAGTTTAAAAGATTCTGAATCAGGGATGGATTATAAACGTCTTTCTTCTCCATCATCCTTTGGAGAGCACAAAATCCGGAAACGGGCTCGCTCTCCAGGCTCATGGCGGTAAGGGCATCATACCGGCTGGCGATGGCTAAAATCTGTGCTTCGATCATACGGGAGGAGGCACCGGAACGAAAATACTGCGTCAGAATCTGAATGACATTTGGGGAAATCGTAGGATCACGTTTGATCAGATCCAGACCTTCGTTCTGGTATTTTCTGCGGACTGCAGCTTCTTCTTCCGCATCATCTGAGTGAATGGAGGTGATTGGATGAAGAACGGAGCCGATATCATGAAGCAGGGCAGCAGTGATCACATCGACCTGTGCCTGGCCCTTTAGTCCGTGGCAGTGAGATAATAAAGCGACAAGAATCGCTGCATTTAAGGAATGCTTATAGACATAGTCATCCAGGCTGCGCAGATTTTGCATGAAATTGATTCGGTGATTGAGATTCCCATAATCCCGGACCAGCATATTGGTCAGAGAGATGAGATTTTTGTTTTTTTGACCCTTGGTCAGGAGTACCAGATCGTCCTTGATACTGAACATGCCGATGGTCTGAAAACGTTCAAATGCCTTATCCTCTTCAGACATTGGTGGAAGCGGCTCTGCCGGCTCCAGAATATAGATACCGATCAAGCCGAAGTTCTTGATGCTGACGATACCCTGAGTAGTAAGATTGGTATTGCGTTCGTAGAGCATGACGCCGTTCTTATTATAAATTGGTCTGGCGAGACGCATTCCGACCTTTAGGTCATCTACTTTTACAAAAAGCATGGTATATTCCTCCCGTTTATTGTGTTCGCATCCT
>CADBUD010000024.1 GCA_902797785.1 uncultured Lachnospiraceae bacterium | reverse complement strand
CCAGCTTCCAGTCGATGGGGACGGCTCTGTCGATAGGCTCTCTGCCGGGTCAGATGCCGACGAACTTTCTTCCCTCACAGAATATTGCTGTGAGGAGCGGTCCGGCAAAAGAATGACAGACGGAAGCTTTTCCGGCGAAGTTTCCTGAACCGGCTCTGGTTTCTGTTCCTTCTTTGTCGATTCATACTCTATTTTTTCCTTCGGAAGATAGGTCTCTAAGATCTGATAAAGAGCCTCTTCCTCAATCGGCTTGGACAGGTAGTCGGAAAATCCCATCTTCATATAATCTTCTCTGGCACCAAGGATAGCATTTGCTGTCAGGACGATGACTGGGGTACGCAGGTTCTTCTTTTCCGGCATGGCCCGTAATTTTCTAAAGCACTCCACACCATCCATGCCAGGCATCAGATGATCCATAAAGATAATATCATATTCCATCTCTGCTGCCAGCTGCAGTGCCTCACTGCCGGACACGGCGGTATCTACTGTGATCTTCGTATGCTTCAGCAGTCCGGATACGACCATCAGATTCATTTCCACATCATCCACGACCAGAACTCTTGCTGTTGGCGCGACCAGCTGTTCCTCCTTCTTTCCGCTTGTCTTTCGGATTTCCATCAGACGGGTCTCAAAATCTCCTACCGGTGTCCGTTTTCTGATTGCCTGGGGAATCCGTACGGTAAATGTCGTTCCCTGACCATAGATACTATCAACATGGATGGTTCCTCCCATCATTTCCACCAGATTTTTCGTAAGATTGAGTCCCAGCCCGGTTCCTTCGATATTCCGGTTCCTCATTTCATCCAAGCGGGTAAAGCTGTCAAAAATCTTGCCGATGTCTTCTGCCCGGACACCGATTCCGGTATCGGATACGGTAATCAGAAGTATTACCGTGGCATCTCCCCGCTTTTCCATATCAATATCCAGCGTCACACTTCCCTCTGAAGTATATTTGACCCCGTTCGATAAGATATTATTGATGATCTGGCGCAGGCGCACCTCATCTCCGTAGAGTCCCGAAGGAATTGCCGGATTCAGGCGCACAGTAAATGCAATATCCTTATTTTGAATCCTGGCCTTGGTAACGACATAGCAGTCATTGATAACAGAAAAGAGATCGTACTCTACCGGAAGAATTTCCAATCGACCGGATTCAATCTTGGAAATATCCAAAATATCATTGACAATAGACAGCAGGGACTGACTCGCGCTCTGAATATTTTTTCCGTATTCTGTCAGCTTTGGATCCCCTTCACATTCCCGCAGCAGCATGGTATCCATACCAATGATTCCATTGATCGGAGTCCGAATCTCATGTGACATATTTGCCAGGAAAATATCCTTTGCGCTATTAGCTGCCAACAGCTCCTTTTCATGCTCCTCCAGCTGCTTTTTCTGTTTGTCATAAACGTAGGACTGGAATTTTACGATAATTCCCATAATACAGGCCACAACAAAGACGGTCTGCATCACATCACCCATCATATAATTTTCTGGAACCGGACGGAGCAGCTGCGGATAGAGTTCCGCCAGATAGATACTGCCGAACATAATAATTACGTTGAATACAAAGACTGCAATACTGACCCATCCCTTTAAAATCATAAAGTCAAAGATCAGACCCAGAACGAACCAGACCGGCATTCCGCTGTATATTCCTCCGGAAAAAAAGAACATGACCGGGAACAATACCGAGTTAGCCAGCAGACAGATCGTCAGTCCTGCCGACAGTGAGCTTCGGTACAGGGACAGATAAATGGAAAGGATCACGACACCCAGCATCAATCCCACAGTAATCGCACTTTCCCACGCCCCCAAAATCAAACTAATGACCAGAGAAGTCAATCCCCCAAAAAACGCAGCAGCCAGCACCAGATTCATCACGACATGCTGAATCGTAAACTCCTCCCTCATCAGAGTCTGCCCGACCAGATTCCGGATGCTTCCGATCAAAGAGACCTTGTCCTTTTTTTCGTGTCCCTCTTCTTTTTTATTGTCTTTTGACTTTCTTAAAAACAACAGGCCAAAGGCTCCCGCGCCTACATTGGATGCAATCGCCGCAGAGGATTTTTGGAAGTAGATATGTTCAAAATGAATATGCCGTTCTACCTCCTGACGAATCAGGCTCAGCTCTCCTTCTCCCATCCCCACATGCGTGATGAACAGCATTTCTGTGTCAATCTGCCACGGACCATGAAAGGAATCCTGGATGAAACGCTTCACCACCCGTTCCCAGCTTCCAAATAAGATTCTCTTTCCAGCCAGCCGGCTGTGCTTCATGCCCAGTACAGGATGAACCAAAAGACGGTTGCAAATGGTCTCCAGCCTCTTGGTGATTTTTCCTGCCCTGCGCATATATTCTGTATCCCGGATCAAAAAGCTCGAGGAGGCACGTCGTTTTAATTTGGCGAGGGCAGAAACAATCTGCTCCATGCTCTTTTTTTCTTTTGCCATTAACGCCGCCTTTAATACCAACAGGCCCTGCCCACTGGATAAATGTCCGGAATCAAAGACGACGACCTTGGAAATCTGACTGGCCGCTTTTTTTGCATTTTCATATCCTGCAGACGTTTTCTTTCCCATGGAAATATGAAGGATCTGCTTTACATCCGTTAATTTTTCCACAAAAAACTCACGATAATCATCCACCGACGGGGCAAAGGAATCCACCATTCCATCTGGCTCCCGTTCCATGTAGGCCAAGAGTCCGTCCGGATCAATTTCTACTCCATCCAAAAATCTCCCCTCACTGGTACAGACATAATGTGGAAGAATCGCGATGGGCATATCTTTCATCAACTCCTGCGGCAGGTCACAGACATTTCCCGCGGTAATCAATATTTCTGTTTTATCCATCATTCCTGTCCCTCCCACGAAAGCATTTTCTTTAGAATCTTATCCATGACCGGTATCTCGATCGGCTTAGAGAGAAATTCGTCAAATCCCTCCTTCAAAAAATCAGATCTTGCGCTGCTGATGGCATTTGCCGTCAAGGCAATGATGGGAATATTCTTATAATATCCATCACGTATCCTCCGGATCCGTTTCATTGTATCTGTTCCATTCAGCTCCGGCATCATATAATCCATAAAAATAATGTCATAATTTTTATTTGTACAGATTTTGATGGCCTGCTCTCCACTCGTACAGGTCTCAGACCGGATTCCAAAATTATTTAAGATTCCTCCTGCCACGATCAGATTCATTTCATCATCATCCACGATCAGTGCCAGAGTCTCTCCCCTCCTTTGATGTACCTGCTCCGTTTGGAACGCTGTTTCTTTCTCCTGCATCGTTGATTTTAACGCATTAATAATAGAAAGAATATAGACCGGCTTTAAGACCTGCTTGATTCTGCTGCCGGAAGGCAGGGAGATTTTCCGTTCTGTAAAAATCAGGATATGATGATTTTTGCTGATTTTCAGGAAATACTCCGGATCCACCTCATACTCCCATCGTCCAATGAACAAATGAGTAAACACGCTCTGAGCAACCGTTTCATCCAGTTCCTCCAAAGAAAAAGTCTCCCGGATCTCCAGCTTTAATCCTGTCCTTAGGTGATCGATCAGAGTATAATAATACTCCCCCACTTCCTTTCGCGCATACTTATCTGTATTGAAATAGGAAACGATACGATACTCTGAAGAATGATCCAGCGTAATGGAAGGCTCAATATTTTTTACCTGCTGTGGAATGGATACATGGATATGTGTCCCCACTCCTTTTTTGCTTTGAATCGTCAAAAATCCATTCATCCCATTAACGATTCCCTGTACGATATAAAAGCCCAGCCCCATTCCCCGAATCTTTTTCTCTGCCTCATGATCCGTCTTGAACATCTGGCACTGATAGAGCTTGTCCACCTCCTTCCGGGACATTCCCACGCCGGTATCCCATAAGTCGATATTTAAATTGATTCCGTACTCTTCCTCCCGCTTGCTGACATAGAGATAACCACCGCCCTGATTCGTAAATTTTACCGCATTGTCCAAAAGGCATACCAGAATTTTTTTGATTTTCATCATGTCACCGTTCAGCACCTTCGGAAGCGTTGTCTCCACGTCGATGGCAAAATCCATCGTCTTTTTTCCTTCGCCCCCAAAGACGGTAAAAACTGCATCATTGACTGCTGAGACCGGCTCATAGTTTTCATTCTGAATCACATAATGTCCGGTCTGTATCTCCGAAAAATCAATCATATCACTGACCTGGCGATATAGGCGTTTTCCCGCTTCCCGGATGACTCCGACATCTGAAATCACCTCTGGAGAAAGATTTTTATGCAAAAGGATCTCACTCATTCCATTGACCGCATTGATCGGCGTTCTCAGCTCATGAGAAACATTGGACAAAAACTTGGTGCTTTCTCCGCTGATGGATTCAATCTCTTTTTTCATCTCCTGCATCGCTATCTCAGTCTCCATCGTCCTTCGAAAAAAGAAATGGGCTGACATCACAGCACAGAACAAACAAACAATTCCAAGCGCCACCCGGCAAATCAAGAGCTGATCCATATCTGTGATCAAAAACCTGGTAATAAAGATGTTCTCAAACAACATGATCAAATAGGATAAGGCGACCAGATTCACCAGACGTATATCTCTCTGTCCGGAAAGCATGATGATCAAAAGACAGAGAACGATGGGAATATCCGTAATGGTCTGGCGGTGATAGCCGTAATAAATCAGTAAAATTAGAGAAAAAATAACATAGGTATATAAACGGAACTCGCTCTTTCCCAGCTCCAGAAAATGAATCGACCACGCCATAGCAATCATAATCACAGCACCCGGTACCGCTATGTCCTCCCAGCCGGAAATGACATTGACTACGACCAGAAGCACCCCTAAGACTGACAGCATGATCAAAAGCTGCAGATGATATGATGTTTCATATTCATTCTTCATCGTCCTTTCCCCCTCTTATTTTTCTCTCATACTGTAATTGATATCTTCATCGATCATCTGCAGCATAATACTTGCGATCTCCGGATCGAACTGTGAACCCATTCCCATTTCAATTTCTCTGCGGACCTGCACCTGGGGAAGAATATCACGATAGCTTCGCTTGGAAGTCATTGCATCATAACAATCTGCTACACATACGATTCTTGCGATCTCCGGAATATTCTTTCCTACAAGTCCGTCCGGATAGCCGCTCCCGTCATAGCGTTCATGATGCCAATGGGCTCCTACCGATAACAAAGGAAGCTCCGAAATCTGCTCCAGGATTCTGGCACCGGTGCTGGTATGTCCCTTAATGATCCGATACTCTTCCTCCGTCAACCTTCCAGGTTTATTGATGATTGCATCCGAAATTCCGATTTTACCAACATCATGAAGAAGTCCTGCTGCATAAACATCATCCACATCCGTGCCGGTATAGCCCATCCGGACTGCGATCATTCTGGCATATTCCGCCACCCTTCCCGAATGTCCATTGGTATAAGCGTCCTTGGCATCAATTGCACCGGACAGGGCATACATGATCTGCTTGGAAAGATTTTTTACTTTTTTATTGCTGATCTGGAGTGCTTTGGTCTTACGATCCACCTCATCCTGCAAAGAATCCTGCAAATGTTTCATTTCCAGAATCCGGTTGATCCGCTGAATTGCTACCTCCGCCACAACTGGTTTTTTTATGTAATCTGAGGCTCCTGCCTTAAAAATTTTTACTTCCGTTTCTTTTTCTTCATCCGCAGTCAGAAAAATGACCGGAATATCTTCATACCCATCCATCTTGTGCAGACGGTCAAAGACCTCCAGACCGCTCATCTGCGGCATATGCAGATCCAGAAGAATCAAATCCGGCTTGACCCGGGGGATTGCCGCAAGTGCCGCCTCTCCATTGGACTCCGTTTCTACCTGATAGCGGATTCCAAAAATCCTTTTGGCCATCAAAAGATTGATTGGCTCATCATCTACTGCCAGCAGGATATCCTTTCTGGTCTTTTGAAGGACCTTTTCCACCTGCTCGAACAGCTGCTCCGGAAGAATCGGTTTTTTGATAAAGCCCAAAGCTCCCAGGCGAAGTGCCTCCACTGTATATCCTTGATAGGCCGAGGTCATCATGCACAAGGTTCGGATGTCAGAGGTCTTAGGATTTTTTCTAATCCGGGTAAAGGTCTCCATCCCCGACATATTTTCCATTTCAACATCCAGCAAAAGCAGATCCACCTCATCATGCTCTAAAATATGTATCCCTTCTCTTCCTCCCTGAGCCATCACGACCTCGTATCCCCTTCGCTCCAATATGTGTCCGACCATGGTCAGGTTCATGATATCATCATCTATCACCAATATTTTTGCCATACTCTCTTTTCTCCTCTATAAACGTCAGTTTATATCTGACCTGCTCTGTCTATGCCGCATACAGACAAAGCTCCTGTGAAGCGTTGCATCTTTTGCAATGTTTCCCCTATTAATCTGTCATTCCTAAATACTCTTTCACCATGCTTTCCACCTGATGAAGCAGATCCATCAATTCGGCATGGTGCTCCCTAACATAGTCATAGCGTTTTTCTTTGACTGCCATTTCATTGGCTTTCGCTTTTTCTGAAAGCGGAGCTGAACCAATATTCAAAGCATTGGATTTTAGGGCATGGACAGAAATCCTGTAATTCTCCCAGTCTTGTGCCGTGAACAGATCATTTAATTTTTGATTCCAGTTTTCTTCCAGAAAGACGGTCAAAATCTCCTGGTAAAATTCTTCGTCATTCACACAGCTTGCTCTTCCTGATTCCCAGTTTATAATCTCATTTTCATTCATGACATCCACCTCAATCAATATCATATTTTGGCCGCCAAAAGCGGTTTTTATTTCATTCTATCTTATCATACCATATTTTCTATGGTTATGTCACTTAAAAGATAGAAAAAGATAAAAAAACAGACAGCACCATTCTTTCGCGCTGTCTGTTCTTTTCTTTGCAAAAAACAAATGTTCTTTCCTACTGCAAATAGCAACTCTGATTATGATTTAGCTCGATAGATTTTTACAAAACATAGACCGATCAAAAGAATCAGAACAGAAGCTCCCAGTTCATACCATACCTCTGTGTCTAATTCTGAAAGAGCCGTTCCTGCAGAAATTTCTGTTTCTTCTTCCATTTCATTTTCATCAAAGCCCTGACCTCCCGGGCCACCGCCCTCCGGACGTCCTCCTGTGAAGGCAGCCTGGCTTACCGAAGAACCAGAAACTGTTCCCTGCCCCATTTCAGGAGCTCCCATCATACCCCTTTCCGACTGTGTTTCATCTGTCTGCGCTCCCTCTGACTGTACTTCTTCTGTCTGCATTTCTTCTGTCTGCGCTTCTTCTGTCTGTATTTCACTGATGGCAGCCCGGCTCACTGCAGATCCGGAAGCCATGTTCTGTCCAGCGGCTTGAAAGGAGCCTCTGCCCATTCTTCCGCCGCCCATTCCCTGGGAAGATTCTCCATAAGTAGTCGAAATATCTTCCAAAGTAATCTCTTCGGTCTGATCTCCGATGTTCAGGGTATAGGTCTCTCCTAATTCCAATTCCGGAGAGCTTAAGTTGGCAGAAGAAAATCCGCATGGCACCTCATAAGATAACAGAACCGTTCCATCCGTTTTTGCCAGTTCGATCGTGGTTCCTGCTTCTGCACCTTCACTAAAATTATAAAGAATTGCCCCCTGGGATGAGGTCTGGCTGAATGCTTCTGCCATTCCGCTCGCGCCGCAGGCAACGACGGTGCCGCCGCTGATTTCACATACCGATTCGCTGTTTTCACTGGCATAATCAATTGCGCTGTTGCTTCCGTTACTGGTCAGGCTGATTCGGATCTCTCCGCCAGTAATATAGATGCTTCCGTTGGAATCGAGCCCATCTGCATCATTTCCTGTTTCATTGACAATGGCCAGCTTACCGCCGCTGATCCGGATATAGGTCGGAATGTCCTCGCTTTCCGAAACATTCTCCCCGTCCTCTCCCGACATATCACTGTCCATTTGTCTCATGGCACCTCCCGTGGCATCCTCCATGTCCTGACCCGGCATGCCACCGTCCATTTGTCTCATGGCACTTCCCGTGGCATTCTCCATGTCCTGACCCGGCATGCCGCCGCCCATCTGTCTCATGGCACCTCCCGTGGCATTCTCCATGTTCCGCCCCGGCATGCCGCCGTCCATTTGTCTCATGGCACTTCCTGTGGCATTCTCCATGTCCTGACCCGGCATGCCGCCGCCCATTTGTCTCATAGCGCCTCCCGTGGCATTCTCCATGTCCTGGCCCGGCATACCGCCGCCCATGCCGCCGCCCATCTGCATTTCTGAGCTGCCGCCATTT